>NZ_JBBAXC010000013.1 GCF_037120725.1 Bacillus spongiae | reverse complement strand
CTAGTGATAGGGAAAGCATTTATAAATCCTCCTAGTGTTTGTTTAGTCGCTAACATTATGACCAGGATTTTATAGATGCTTTCCTATTTTTATGGATAAATCACAAAATTTGGTGATGAACCACATTTTAAGCCCTAAATAATATATTAACAAACTTGATAGTACATACAATACTTATAAATTGTATGGCTATCTAATGAATTTTACTAGACACTACCATTCTCTTCCCCAAATACTAAACCTCCGATTTTTAAATTTTTAGACAACTTTGACGTACATAGAACGAACAATTATGATAGAGAAAACTACTCGAATTCAATTAACTTTTGAATATCGATATCTAGCACTTGCATATCCCTTCTACTGTTGATAGGTATACCCCCCGTAACAAGTAATCATTTTAAAGTAATCGAGTGAAGAGTGGTTCACTTTCAGCAAATAAAAAACGTTCATTATAATTTTTCATTTTTTTGCTATTAAAATAGCGGTGTTGGATGCCAGTATTACCATATAAAAGGAAAGTAGGTATGGGAATTTAGTGATAATGACCAATATGAAGGAGGCGTAACGATTGAAGGAGAGCCCTGAGTATGCAAAAACGATTATTGTGTTTGTGAAATATAAAAATGCGAATAGGTGGTATGTTGCGGATAAGGAACTTTGGTTTTTGGATTTACGAAAACTGTCTGCTGCTTTTATTAAGAAAGGTATTGATGTTTACAAGCCTAATGATTTCTCAAATAGGTATGATATTGATATAGTAAACGAGGATACAGCGGAGGATTTCCTGAATCACATTAGTGACATGGAGGCTTCAACAGAAGAATTGCACAACATACTGAAGGGTGATTCTATAGCGATATTGTTGATCTAGTTCCTTCTCTATATGTTGATTTTGATAATAAAATTTTAATATCCTATTATCCTGAACCAGCATCCTATGAAGCGTATGTACCAAATGGGTGGATTGGAAAGTATGAGGATTTTATGTTTACGGATGCTATCCCACCTGAATATAGATATTGGATGATTAATGGTAAGAATGTATTTTTATAACGAGAATAAAAAACGGAAAAAAGTTTAGCAGAATCATTGTTTCTCCCATAGGTTTCTGTTACAGCAGAAGCGGACCATCATCAAAATCCAGACCCTCTTTTTGGGAATTAGGGAAGTTAGAAGGCTATATAGAAAAGATTCTTAGGTACTCCCCTTTTAGTAAATAATATAGAAAGATAATTTATGTAAAGGAGCAAAAACATGGCAATTTACTTTTATAAAATTAATGACGATTATGGTAGTTTTTCAAACTTCTCTCCTCATGGGTTTGAATTAGAGGGTTCTTTTTGGCGTACGAGTGAGCATTATTTTCAAGCAAAGAAATTTATTGGAACGGAATATGAGGAAGAGATTAGACGTTCCGATTCTCCTATGGAAGCGGCAAAAAAGGGGCGTGATAGAAGTAAACCCCTTAGGAAAGATTGGGAAAATGTGAAAGATGATGTGATGAGAAAAGCCGTGTTGACAAAGTTTACTGTACATAAAGACTTACAACAACTACTTCTTTCTACGGGAGACCAAGAAATCATTGAAAAAACGTCAAATGATTACTATTGGGGATGTGGAAAAGATGGTTCAGGTAAAAATATGTTGGGTATTATTCTAATGGAAGTTCGAGAACAGTTAAGAGAGACAGTTTAATTACGATATTGAAGACCTTGATTGGCTATTCGGCGATCAAGGTTTTTATGTATTTGGATTAATGATTCAACAGGGACTGAAGAACATCAGGTTGGTTTTGAGAGTTTCTTGATGGAAAGGAAATTTTGTAACAATGGAACAAAATAAAATCGCTAAATTTGGCGATTACAATGCTTTTTTTGTTTGGTAGGGAAAGGCTATGTAATAAATTAGAAGTTAAAGGTTAAATATTGCAGAAAAGATGAATTCAAGTGGCGAACCTGTGAAGCCAAATAAAGAAAATCGTCAGAAAAATACATGTAGTTGATTTTTTTAAATTATAGATAGGAACAAAAACACAATAGTTCAACTCCTTCAAACGTTAAAAAATCCTCACTCTCTTTACCTAGTCCTCGTGATGATTTACTTCCAAAGGATTTGCCTATTATGGCACTACAATATCTTGTTTAATTATTATATAGGGAGATAAGAAAGCTGATTGAGAGTAAATTAAATTTGTATGCAGTATTCGAGTATCTATTTAATAAAGCAGCAAAATTTGAAACGACTGCAATAGTCTATCCGTTAAAAAATACAATAACTAAAAAATTTACTTGAAATTGTTCCATTTCATTACTCCTAGCTTTATGATTCATCACATGTTAGTAAACATGTAAAAGACATATATAAGACTTTTAATCACCTTTCTTATTTTTACATTAAATGGATATTTTAGAAATATAGCTTCTCATTGCTCTTGGTACGATACTGAACAATATGCTTTAAAGTACATAATACATTTTCACTCCTCATAAAGTGTAAAAGCATTATTTATTTCTAAAAGTGAGGTGGGAAAGTGGGTGTTTCAAAACGAAACAATTATGTGGTGGGATTCACTGTATTCGTGACACTCATCTTTTTAGCTATTCTTGCTGTAATCAGTTATGTAATTATAAACGAAAAAACAATTGTTGTACCAGATGAAGTGGGGAGTATCCAAAGTGCAGTTGATGAAGCGCAGGAAGGAGACATTATTTTAGTAAAAGCCAAAGAGGATGGTACTCCTTATAATGAATCCGTGACCATTGATAAAGATCATATTAAGTTAATTGGAATTGGGAAAGAGAAACCTGTTTTAGATGGAGCTGGTGTTGCAACGAGTGGAATCACTCTCAATGATAGAACAGGGGTATTGGTGAAGAATTTTATCGTTCAAGAATTTTTTGATCAAGGTATTCATTTATCCAACTCAGCAACGAGCAACAGGATTGTAGGAAATATGATTAAGGATAATGTAAATAGGGGTATTCGATTAAACGATTCAGTAACTGGCAACGTGATTAAAGGGAATAGCTTGATTTTGAATGGCTTTAGGGGTGTAGACATAGATAATTCAACTAGCAATATATTTCATGGAAATACATTGAATAATAATGGAACGGGGATTGGTTTAGAAAATAATTCAGATAACAATATGTTGAAAGCCAATACCGTTAACGATAATGAGAATAGAGGAATTATTTTAGTTAATTCAACTAGCAATAGGATTTCAGCGAATATCCTTAATAATAGCAATCTTAATGAGGGTATTTTATTAATAAATTCAAGTGGCAACCTGATCAAAGGCAATACTGTTAATGAGAATGGAGATGAGAACACGGAGGTTGGGATAGATTTATTCAATTCGGATGACAACACGATTACAGGAAATAAAGTTAGGGATAATGCTGGTGATGGTATTTTCTTAGATGCTAATTCTACGGGTAATGACGTTCACTTTAATCGTTTATTCGGAAATGGAGATGGGGGGTTTACTACATTCGATATCAATAATCAAAATATTATTCCTCCTCTTAATAATTTCAAAGGAAATGAATGTGATAATAGTGACCCAAATGGTCTTTGTAATTAATCAGAATAAGTACCCTTATTAGGGTTAGGGTGCTTTTTTTGTGCAATTGCGCTGGAATATTTAATGAAAATGAGAAATAGATTTAATGAATTTTTTCAACTACTAATGTTTTTATTGATAGGCACTGAAAAATGTTTCTCCTCTTAAGTAGAATGCAACCTAAAACAATCATTCGATACAAATGATTGACATGAGAGAATAAATAATGTAAATTTATTTTTAAATCGAGATATTTTAATTGAAAATATTTTTATACAAAGTGAAATTAGGACTCTTGTTAAATATGAAATTGTATCATTCTTTGTAAGTTAGGAATGATTGGTGTGTGTTTAAAAATGTGAAGTGCAAAACACTTTTCAACACATAATTTTCCAAGGTAGGATTTTAGAGACCTCTATTCACTAAGTAGCTATCGTTAAAAAAGAAACTGTACCTCACGTTTGGTTTGAGAGGAGATGCGTTATGAAACATCTATTTGAAAAAGGGAAAGATCCATCTAAGCCAACATTACTTTTGCTTCACGGCACAGGAGGGAATGAAGAGCAATTATTGCCCATTGCGAAAATGATTGATGATGAAGCTTCAATCTTAAGTGTACGGGGAAATGTATTAGAAAATGGAATGCCTCGTTACTTTCGGAGAATTGCTGAAGGTGTTTTTGATGAGGAAGACTTGATCTTCCGTACAAAGGAATTGAATCATTTTCTTGATGAATCAGCTGAAACGTATGAGTTTGACCGAGATCAGGTGGTCGCAATTGGCTACTCCAATGGGGCAAATATAGCGGGAAGCTTATTATTTCAAGAACAAAATGCCTTAAAGGGCGCTATTTTACATCATCCGATGGTCCCAAGAAGAGGCATTGAACTTCCTGATTTGTCAGAGACATCCGTCTTTATTGGTGCTGGTTCAAACGACCCCCTCTGTTCACCAGCCGAATCCACTGAACTACATTCGTTATTAGTGAGAGCAAAAGCGAATGTGGAGCTACATTGGGAAGACAAGGGACATCAATTGACGATGGAAGAAGTAGAAGCAGCAGCTATTTGGTATCGGAAACAATACTCTAATAACAAGTAATTTTTTGTGAATGCTGATAGTAATGCAATACCTAAATATGCTGAGAGCCCACTTGAGCTTGTAAAGGGCTCTTTTTTTGATTTCTACAAAATGATGTGCAGGATTGTCTAATGGAGTCAAGCTAATGAAGGGAGAACATAATTGTTTAAACAATTATCGAGCAATCTTTCGGTGAATATCGATGAATTGGACGGACATCTACCGTTTATCGTATCTGGTTTTTTGATTTTCTATCAATCTAGTATTTACCCCGTAAATGACTAGATTGTCATTTTCAAGTCACTCGACTGTCATATTCGCCCAATAAAATAGAGAAATAAGAGAAACTGTGGAGGGTGATGTAGCAATGAAGAAGTGGGGGTTATTTTTGTTTCTGATGGTATTTGCATCGGTTAATATTGAACAGTTCTTTCAAAATAAAATCCATATTCTAGACAATATTCCGAATAAAATAGAAGACGAAGAAACTGTGGAGAGAAAAATGACGAAAGAAGAGATTTATTTAGGAAATCTTCTCCTTGTCAATGGTGACTACCCTGCTAAACATGAGAGTATAAAGAAAGATATTATTCATTTAACTAGAAACGAACCAATGCTAGAGGGGATCGGACTTCTGAGCAGCGGCATCTATTTATCTAAGGAAGTAGCACTTGCTTTTTCTGAGCTGGTTGCCGCTGCTAAAGAAGAGGGAGTGAATCATTTTATGATTAATAGTGGGTTTCGAGATGTTCAGGAGCAAAACGAGCTTTACGAGGAAATGGGACCTGAGTATGCATTGCCGGCTGGATATAGTGAACATAACTTAGGTATCTCCCTTGATGTTGGGTCTACATTAATGAGAATGAACAAAGCACCGGAAGGAAAGTGGATCAAAAAGAATGCATGGAAATATGGATTTATTTTACGTTATCCAGAGGATAAAACAGAAGTAACTAAGATTCAATATGAGCCGTGGCATATACGATATGTAGGATTACCTCATAGTGCAATCATGAAGCAAAATAATTTAGCTCTTGAGGAATATATTGCTTATATTAAAAAAGAAAAAACGCTCTCTGTGATGGTTAATAAAGAACGATATACGGTGTCGTATTATCCTATTTCTGATAGTAAAAGTATTAAAGTTCCTGAAGATAAGCAATATGATATTTCAGGAAACAATATTGATGGTGTTATCATCACTGTGCACGAATGAACAGTCCTATTTGATTGATAATGCACAAAGTGCCTTCCTTGAAAATCAAATGTAGGGGATGATTGTCATGAAGAAGAATAAAGTGCCTTTCAATAGCTGTTGTTAAAAGAACTGCGCGTATTGTTGTGCCTACTATTCCTAATAGCAATGGGGAAGAGGCGATTTTAGCCTTCAATATGAAGATGGTTATACGTCTGGGTAAGCAATATGAACACTTTATCACGCCTAATTATCATATAAGGTCATCATTGATTTTTATCTGGTTGGCCTTCTTTTATAGGTTTTTCTTTACAAAAGTTGATCAAGTATTTCTTGAATATAAAGGAGTTTTTAGTAATTTGAATGGCCTTTATCCAAAAAAAAGCCTACACTATATTATTTCTTATGAAGAAGTAAAGGTACCAGCAGAAGAATTAGCTAAGGAAATGCATAGTATAGGAGGAAAATGATCGTATGGGTGGTTTTATGAGAAGGCCTTAAAGTTTAAAGAATCACCAGAACGAAACCTATTTAATAAGACTCTGCACCAAAGCCATTTGGTTACGCTAAAAATGTATATTCAACTGCTTCTTCAATAACGAGAGTTTCTCTGAATGTACAAGAACAGGAAATTAAATCGTTAGCAATGCAGTTTGAGCTTCTTTTAGCTATCCCAGAGATAGCAACTAAAATAACAACGATACTTATTTCAAAAATAGGAGATGTACCTCAGTTTAGTCACGAAAAAAATAGTAGCCTCTGCAGGGTTTGATGCAAGGATTTAGCAATCTGATAAGTATACGGCTATGATCAAAATAGGATCTATTTAGCTTCGTAAGAGACTCTATACAGCTGTTCAGTGAAGATTAATCAATAATCAAAAAATGAAGATTCGTTCATATAATGACAAATGAAGTGAGGGAAGGCCTCATAAAGTAGCTATCATAGCTAGCGTCAACAAGTTATTGATGGAGCTTATGCCATATCACGTTCATTATTACTATATCATCTTTTATCTAGGATGATCTCTTTACAAATATTGACCTATATTAGCTGGCAGAACAACACGAGCATAAAAAACTTTAGATAACATACCCACGTAAAAGCGGAAAAAGGACCAGCTTTTAAAAATGGACATTCTTCTTTATTGAAAACCTTCATTATATACCATTTTATCCTGTTATTCCTTTGGCACATTTCCTACTCCTTCCTTTTTTCTACTAGATAAATAGTTTATCTGGGAGGTGTTTTTCCTCCGTCATCTTACAAATTCAATGTAATATATATAATGTCCATTACTTGGAATCATTATATAAATATAAAAAATAATTGCTTCCAGTAGGTAAATAAATGAATCGAAATAGTGGTTAGTGTTTATTAAGAAGAGGAATGAATGAAAAGACTGAAGAAACACTTAAAGTTATGGAGAAATAACCCCCGTATTAAATTATTCTTATAATTTATTCAATTAAAGAGAAATATCTATGTAATATTAATGTAATATTACATAGATATTTCTACTTTTTTTTAGTAGAATATAAAGGTTGAAAATAATAGAAACTAGCAATTATTTGACGTAGATTATATGAATGTTATAGGAAAGGAGAGGGTAGAGATGAGAAACAAATTACAATCATTCTTGACATTATTTATTGTCATCACAATGATCATCTCATCAATTCCGGTTCCAGCTGTAAATGCGGAAAGCAAAAAGGAGAAGGAAGCAGCTGTTGAGCCGTTGTCGGAAGGAGAAGAGTACGACGAGGTTGAACCGATCGAGGAGGAGCTCTTAGAAGGGCTTGAACCTGGTGATGAAATCGTCGAAAAGCGGACGGAAACGTCGAAGTTGATCTATAATGGCGATGATACCTTGACGGAAGAAATCTATTTCAATCCGATTCATAAAAAGGGGGAGGACGACGACACGTTTGAAGAAATTTCAACGGAGTTCGTAGAAGATCCTACTAGTGAAGAGGAGATTGAAACAGAAAACACGACGTTACAAGCGAAATTTAGAAAAAAAATGAAAAAAGGAAAGTATGCCAAGTTTACGATTGGTGAACATACCCTTTCGTATTCCCTTTTAGAAGCATCTGGTGAGGGTGTGGATTCGGTGAAGCCAAAGGATGTGAAAGCAACCTTTGAAGGCAATACTGTTACATACGAGGAAGTTTTCCCGAATACGGATTTGCGGAATGTTTCATTTGACCAAGAAACGAAAGAAGATTTTATCCTTCATTCCTATGAAGGTCTAAGTACGTTTTCATTTCATATTAAAACGAAATTAACAGGGGAAATTACCGAAAACGGTGAACTCAAATTTGTTGATGAAGACGAAACGCCAATTTTCACTGTACCGAAGCCTTATATGGAGGATTCAAATTATGATGACCATAAAGGAGAGGCAGTTCGGTCTGATAAAATTGAATATCAATTAGAGGAAGCGAAGAATGGATATATTCTCTCTGTCGTAGCGGATGAAGACTGGTTAACCGATCCAGAGCGTCAATATCCTGTCTATATTGATCCATCTATTTCCGTTGGGAATACGATGGATACATTCGTAATGAGCCCTTATCCAACGACGAATTATAATTCTGGGAAATGGGACAGCGGTCAAGGACAATATACGTTAAAAGTAGGGTATTATGATTCAGGTTCAGGAAGGGTTTATGCCTATTTACAGCCGAATACAAGTGGTTTGACACCTGAAGCAGGCTATATGGTGAATAGTGCAAAACTAAAAGTGTATGTTACGCATCATTATTATGCCAATAATCCGAATGGGCTTTGGGTGGATTATGTTAATAGTTCATGGAATGCAAGTACATTAACGTGGAGTAATAAACCGTCTTCCACGAACATTACAAGTGTTAACGTTGGCCGAGAGCAATGGGCAACGTTTGATGTGACGAACATTGTAAAGGATTGGAATAAAGGAAAGAAAACAAATTATGGCTTTAAGCTCCATACGAATGGAAATGGCCAAGAATATTGGAAGAAAGTCGTATCAGGTTCCAATTCTACGTTACAACCTAAGTTAGAAATCACGTATACGACACTTGCCAAAGCAACAGCACCGACCGTGAAAGCCTACTCAAGTGGGAAGAACACGACAACAGGTTACCTCGATATCTCTTGGAACAAAGTGACGGGGGCTGACGGGTATAAGGTGGCAATCTTTAACGGAAAAGCTTATCAATACTATGATGTTGGGAACGTGACGAGTTGGTCAACGAAAGGAAAGAAATTATGGCCGACGAATGCGGAAATAGAACGGGGAAATTACGCTCTGCATACGGATGGAAGAGGAGCGGAACTGCCAAATAACCCGATCTATACGTATATCGCTTCAGGCGGGAATTACCAGACGAGACAAAATTACTGGATTCGAATTGTTGCCTATAATAAAGAGTTCGGCGTAGAAACCCCTTATTCTGATTCAACGCGTCCTATCATGCCGGATAGTACACCGCCAAATCAGCTTTCAAAGCCGACAGTGACGGTGAAAGATGGTGCCCTCAATAGTGGGAACAGCGCGGAAGCAACCGTATCGTGGAATGCTGCGGCAGATCTTCCTGCCACTATCGGGTCTGGCATTAATTATTATGAAGTGCAAAAGAAAGTGAATGGTTCGTGGAGTGCAGTAACTAGTGTCAAATCGACGGGAGGAAGTAAGTATAGCTATACAGTAAAGGACTTGCCCGATGATGGAACGATTGCATTTAAAGTAAGAGCCTTTGACAACAAAGGAAATTACACATCCTATTCGACTTCAAGTGACTATAAGACGAAAGATCGGACAAGACCAAGCACGCCATCTGCAGTTAGTGTAACCCCGTCAGATTGGAGTACATCAAATGACTATAGTGTAACCTGGAAGGGGATTACCGATAATACTGCGTTAGCGTCCATCCAATATAAACTCGATGATCAGCCGTGGGATGATATCGGGTCGACTAGTAGGGATGGAACGAAACGCATTCCGAATGAATTAACAGACGGTGTTCACACGATTCAAATCAGAGGAATTGACCGGGAAGGAAATACAGGACTTGCAAAGTCAGCTAAGCTGTATAAAGATACGGATGCTCCGATCGTTTCCTTTGATAATCCGAAGCAAAACGAAACGGTAAAAGGGATCGAAGAGGTTCGGGTCAGAGTGCACAATCTAACCCCTCAAGCAAGCTACGCCAACTTGATTCATAACGGAGAATTTTTAAATGGGCTGGATGGTTGGACAGAGGTTCGGAGCAACGATGATGGGTCGGTATCGAATGAAGGGGAAACCGATGTCGAAACGCTAGCCCTAAAACTGAGTCCAAATTCCTCGAGCTCGCAAGAAGATCCTGGCTACCTCGCTGCTACTTATGAAATAGAGGTAAAGCCGAACGCGACGTATCGCTTACGAGGGAAAGTTAAAACCGATCTTGAAAACGCGAGTGCTCGCTTCAAGCTCAAAATTATGAAAAAAGATGGCCATCATGTTGAATGGATTGATAGTGAAGATCACGTGTGGGCAGGGGTGAATAATTGGTCAGAGGATGAACATACATTCACAACCCCAAGTGATGCAAGAAGAGTCAAGCTGTATCTACAGGTAGATCACCAAGACGAATACGCAAAAGGATCGGCCTGGTTTGATTCGATTTATTTTGAAGAATGGAACGAAGAAACGCAGAAGTATTCTGCAAGCTTAGTGGACAATGGTGATTTTACTTCAGGAGTTGGCGGCTGGACAACAGTCAAAAAACATGACTTTGGTCGAATGTATTCCCCGCCGAAATCCTTTGAGAAAACGATGACACTCAAGATCAATCCGAGCGCATCTAGTAATGGCGGATATCTCGGGGCAAAGTATGAAGTAGAGGTAAAGCCAAACACGACGTATCGATTAAGAGGAAATAGTAAAACGGATCTTGAGGGTGCAAATGCCTATTTCAAGCTCAAAATCATGAAGAAAGACGGGAAGCACCTCGAGTGGATTGATAGTGAAGATCATCAATTGACAGGGATGAGTGAATGGACAGAACATGATCATACATTTACCACCCCAGAGGATGCAAGGCAAATTCAGATCTTTGTTATGGCGGACCATCAGGATCCAGCTGCGAAGGGCGTGGCCTTATTTGATTCCATTATGCTTCAGGAATTAGAAGATGACCAAACGCAGGAAGCGGGAGAATATACATGGACTCTTGCTTATGGCGAAGGGTCTGATCCGGATCACTTCACCACACTCACTGAAGGAACTTCTACTTCAGAGGAAATAAATTATTCATGGAATACATCGGATTTAGTAGATGACAGAGTCTATACTTTGAAATTTACGGCAACAGATGAAGCGGGGAATGACACAACGAAGACGACAAGTGTGCTTAACTCGAAGGATACATCGAGTATTGAACCGCTTATCAAGGTGACAAATCCTGAAAGAGATCAAACGGTGACCAACGAGACACAGTCGGTTGAATATGTCGCGAGTCCGAATGCAATTCTCGATGTATTGAATTATGATCAAGTCGATTTATTTGTTAATTCCAAGCTCGTAGATAAAAAGGAAACGGCGGCTGATGAACTTTCCTTTGATGCAACGCAATATCCTGAAAATAGCTTGAACCAGCTGTATGTGAGAGGAAAGGATGCCTCTGGACAGTATCACTACAGCACGTACGCTTATCAGACAGAAGGGATTGTCGATCTGTTTGAAACAGAGGAAAAGATTGCGAAACTTTCGAGTGCGGAGAGAACGGACTTAGGAATTCAATTAACGTCTACAGCGAAAACAGGGATGGTTGAATCGACTGCTGTAACGGTACCTGGTGACATTAGTACCATTTTGTTGACGACATCAGAAGAAAAGCCAAGTGGTACATCCATTTCGTACGAAGCTTCTGCTGATGGTGGGAAAACGTGGGATGCGATCACGTTAAATGAACCGTTTGCGTTATCGCATTCTGGAAGTGAGCTAAAGGTGAAGGCGACACTCTCGACAGCTACTGCAGGGGTATCTCCGAGGTTACAATCTTGGGATTCAGAGATTGTGTACGTGAATACACAAGGTCATTCGTTTAAAGTTAAGCTTATAGACGAGCCGAAAAACGTTAGTGCAACACCGAACGTCAACTACATGACGCTGCTGCGCTGGGACGCTTCAGCGACAAAGGATGTTACGTACTCAATCTATCGTAGTGCGACGCCAGATTTTACTCCATCTGAAGCGACATTAGTGGAAGAAGGCGTAAGAGCAACGTACTGGAATGATTATAATTTAAATTATGGACAGACTTTCTATTATCAGGTTGTGGCCGTAAAAGAGTTGAACGGAACGTCTCGTCATAGCGTAGCGTCGAATGAAGCGAAGTCACAAGTTGTTTCGAAAGAAGAGCTAGAGAAGCACCTAGGATTACAAGATTATTGGAGCTATAGCAGCTTCCCGACGGCAAGAGGGGAAGGCTATGTCAACATCGCAAGCGGGAATCTTGTGTATCAATCTTCTGATTTTGTCCATGTGTCACCACAATTAGCGATGGTGATGAGACGAAGCTTTAACAGTCAATCGACGACAAAAACACCGCTTGGCTACGGCTGGGATTTCTCGTTTAATACGACGTTGTTAAAGGAATTTAACACAGATGGCGAAGAAATCGGGCTGATCTTAAAAGACGGCGATGGTAGTTTGCATCGTTTTGCCAAAAAGGAAGACGGAACGTATGAGACACCTAAAGGGGTTCATATGACGTTGACGAAAAAGGCGGATGGTTCGTACGAAATTTTACGAACAGATCAAGTAAAATATGTCTTTGACGGGCATATGAAATTGATGGAACTAACCGAACCAAACGGCAATTCCTTAGTGTTCTTTTATGAGTCGACGAGAGGAAACTTAACGCATGTGATTAATAATCTCGGCGAGCAAACGTACCTCTTCTATGATTATAAAGATCGATTGAAGAAGATCGTTGACCCATCTGATCGTGTGTATCACTTTGAGTACGACGAATCGTCAGACCGGTTGAAGAAAACGTACCAAGTCATTAAAAATGAAGAATATGCGGAAACGTATGTGTATAATGAAGAGTTTACAGAGCTTCAAGGGTTAATTGATGCGGAAAGCTATGAAACAAAGCTTCAATACGAAGATGGGAAAGTAAGGAAAGTCACCGATTCGATTGGCGAATATTCTAGCTTTACGTATGACGGAGAGAAGACGACGATCACAACGGATAAAGGGAAGGAAGTATCCTTTACCGTCAATGCAGACGGCAATATCACCTCCAAAACGAATCCTGATAACCATCAAATCCATTATGAATACACGGATGATATGCTCGTTGATCATGTGTATTATGACAATACGATTGACGGTGAGAAGAAGACGTTACACCACCGCTATACGTATGACGATCGTGGCAATATTTTAACGACTACCGATCCATTAGGAAATATCACGGAATTTAAGGATTACAATGAGATGAACTTGGTAGGAGAGGTTATAACTCCGATATCCGAAGGTGTGACATCCACATCGTCTTACGAGTATGATGCACGAGGGAACGTGCTTACGTCTACAGATCCGGCAGGGCGAACCATTTCATATACGTACGATGACTTCGGTAATCAGAAAACGACCACGAATGAATTTGACCAAACGACAACGTACGAGTATGACCGTAAGGGAAGAGTAACGAAAATTAACGAGCCTTTAGGCAAAGTCACGGAAATCATGGAGTATGATTCACAAGGAAACCCTGTGAAGATAAAAGACCCTGAAGGGAATATTATAGAGAGTAAGTATGACGTGCTCGACCGTTTAATTCAATCGACGGATGCGAAAGGGTATACCGTTAAGCAAACGTATGACCTGAACCATAACTTGTTAGACGTAACAAATCAGCGTGGGTTTGTGACGACCTTCAAGTATGATGCAGTCGGCCGCTTGAAGAAGACGATTTACCCAAATGAAGATGAAGAAGAAATATCGTATCAGTATGATGAAAATAATAATGAAAAAATCGTGTATACCGATGGAGAAGGTCGGACAAGCACACAGTACTTTGATGAAGTTGGACGCTTAGTAAAAGAAGAAGCGTTTAATGCTGCCACGATGTATGAGTATGATGATGTTGGAAACATGACGAAGGTAACAGACGGAGAAGGGCGTGTAGCGCAATCTGTCTACGATGAACTTGGTCGTCAAACAGAAATAATCGTTGATCCAGCAGGCAAAAACGTTGTAACAAAAAACGTGTTTGATTTACAAGGTAATGCCATTACATCGATTGATCCAGAAGGGAACACGACAGATTACGAATACGATCAACTCAATCGATTGAAAAAGGTAAATCAAACTGTTGACGGAGAATCATTAACGACCTCGTATGCGTACGATAAAATCGAGGGAGACTATGTTAAAAATACGGTAACGGATGCGCTAGGCAGGGAAAAGGCGACCTACTTAGATGCACTTGGTCGTGTATTTAAAGAAGTCAATGAAGGAACCACTGGTGATTCTGATAAGATGGAGCAAACCTTCAAGTACGACTTGAATGGAAATTTAGTTGAAACCGTTCATAACGACGGCTCTATCGTTACGAAAGAATACGATGAGCGTAATCTTGTCACGAAGGTGACCTACGGTGATAAACAGTGGACGACATATGAGTATGACGCCAACGGAAACCGCGAGAAAATGGTCGATTCCAACGATGGAAAAACGATCACGTCGACGTATTCCTTTGATACAAATGACCGCTTAACGCAAGAAACGCAAGACGGAACGATCGTAAACTACCAATATGACGCAAGTGATAATGTGACAAAGGTGTATTATCCAACCGAGGATGGGGACCAACAAAAGGATATTGATTATGTTTACGATGAGTACAGTCGCTTAGAATCGATCCTCGTTGAAGGGAAAAAGGTACAAGACGTTGTATACAACGCGGCCGCACAAGTTGATTATGCGAAAAACTACTTGAAATTTGATACAAATGGGTCTGACTATGTCAAAATTGATTATGTGTACGATACACTCGGACAAACAGAATCGATTGGTTATTTTGAACAAGGGACGAAAAAGCTTGAAGAGTATCAGCTGACCTTTGATCAACGTGGGTTCATTAAGAACGAAGAGATTTACACGAATTACGGTGAAGCAAAAACGGTTCAAAAAGCGTACCAATACAATGAAGCCGGTCAACTGAAGGAATCTACGATTGACAACAAGACGACGTCTTACACGTATGATGCGGTTGGAAACCGGAAGACGATGACAGAAGGAAGCGATTCGTTCTCATATTCGTACAATCAATTCAACCAGCTGAAGACGACAACGAAAAATGGTAGTCCACATGCGACGTATGAGTATGATGGCCGAGGCAATCAGCAAAAAGAAATCATCAAAAAAGACATTGATGGACAAATTAAGGATGTCACAACCAACTATACGTATGATCAAGCGAACCAACTGTCTAAGGTAGAAACGATCACACCTGGAAAAGAGACGTCTATCACAAAAAGCTTTTACAACGGGGATGGACAGCGGATAAGAAGAGATGTAAATGGACTTGTCACAAAATACATTTATGACGACGATGCCATCCTTTACACGACGGATGAAGACAACCGAAAGGTTACGGAAAACGTCCTAAGTCCAATTGGCGCGATTATTAGCTCGAAGCGCTTTGATGGAAATTACGCGAATAATTATTTCTTCTATCATTATGATTCTCGCGGAAGCGTCACGAATGTGCTCGACCCTGAAGCGAAGCGAGTGAAGGGCTATGAGTACGACGACTTCGGTAATTCGAAAGAAGTTGGGGATAAGACGTTTAAAAATGATGTGAAGTTCACCGGTGCCGTTCACGATGCATCAACTGGCTTACATTATATGAATGCTCGCTATTATAGCTCTGAAACGGGACGATTTATCTCACAGGATACGTATAAAGGGAACGCCTATGACCCATGGACCCAACATTTATATACGTATACGACAAATAACCCTATCAACTTTGTCGATCCAACCGGGCATTATGCTGTTGATCCAGACGGGAATAAAATTCTTTCAAGCGGAGCGTACGTCCCGAACGTTCCTCGTCCTGAACGTCGACCTCCTACTGGTGATAAGAATAAGGTGAATGGTGGAAATAATAGTAGTGTTGGTCACAAATCGACTACTAGTGGCAGTAAGAAATCTAAGCCGTCTAAGAAGCATAGGTTTCTCGCCCAAGCAACAAAGATTATGCATAAGTCAGCCGACATGCTGGGAATACCACCTGATACCATTAAAAAAGCAAGTAACGAAATTCAGGAACTTTCAGATAAGTATATGAATAGATCAGCTTTTATAGACACTGCAGCAGGTTTTGTCGCAGGGGTCACGAGTGAATTAGGAAATTATAGAATGAAAAATCGTTTTCCGGCTCTCATAACAGATAATTACCAACGATATGCTAAACCTTTTGCTAAAAGTATTGGGAGAATCGCTCCATTTGCTTCAGCAATATTTCCTATCACAGATATAGTGGCTACTATTAATGATCCAGATTTGAGTACGGGTAAGAAAGCCTTAAAGATCGGTATTATTCAAGGAGGATTTGCTGGCTCTTTTTATGCTGGTACGCTTTCAGGTGCAGCTGCTACTGGTCTTTCAGGTGGCAACTTAGTGGTGGGAGCAGCAGCAGGTATTGCTGTGGGTACCAGTGCTTCATATGGGATAGCCAAGGGGCAATCATATCTATACAATAAATGGGAGTTGAATTAAGAATGAGATCAATAGACACTTATAAACCATCGAAAAAACTAGGATTACAATTCCTTTGTGCTGCAGTTCTATTCTTATTTTTACCCCTTTTATATAATTTTCAAGGTGGCGAATTATTTTTAGCAGTTTTAACCTGGGGTTCTTCCTTATTCTTCTTTTATATAGCATTTATTGTTTTGGGCTTTGAAAAAGTAGAAATGAGTGCTGAATGTTTAAGAGTATATAGACATATAGGTTCTAAACCGAAATCAATAATCTATTTTAATGAAATCGTTAGTTTTGAAAGCTCAAAAAATTTGGGTCTAAACAAGTATTTATTGAGGACAGTGTCCTCACGAATGATTTTTCTAGGTTATGATGAAAGCTTTGCTTTAGAGTTGGAAAAACGTATCAATGAATTTCTTCATTTGAGTTAAACAACAGCAGACTTATCTCATTTGTACTCAAATTATTAAGAAAGTAGAAAACCTTATGATACCCGCCTGATCTCACAGTTTTCATTGAGATCAGGTTTTTTGTTGTTTGTACTTGCCGTTTAAATTTACGTGTGATTATTGATGTTTGGTAGTATTGAAATACTTTTTACAATAGAAAGCTAAACAAAGAGGCAAACAATAGTATGTATTAAGAGAAATCTTGTTAACATTATTAACGTATTATGAAGATTCAAATGCTTATGGTATGTAAAAAATGCAAGAATAATAGATAGATTTTTTAACTTACCTTATCACATTACAAAATAGGGTATTAATAAAATGAAAATATGTCTATTCTTTAAAAACATTTCGAAAATTCAAATGTTTGGGAAGTCATTGATGAATTTCTGATGATCCTTACTTATCAAAGAGATAGTTTTCTTTATTAATACTGAATTACGTGTTGATCTTGATAAAAGAGGTTATGTAAAAACTGTATTAAATATGAATGGTAACTTTATTGAAGCAGTAACGATTGCTACTTTAGGAAGAACCATTTCTAAATTTGATTAAGGTGAATCTAGGAATTTTAGATGATTTGAATAAGGCGGCAGAGGTATTATCAGAAATAAATTAATTAACGTTAGAGTACAGGTGAAAATAATCAGATAGGAAGAAATTGAATAAGATAAACTAAGCAATTTGGATGAGTTTTTACAATGTATTCATCAACAATTTCTGAAGGCAAACTAACACAAGAGAATGACAAAGTACTAATATCGAAGCATGGTAGTTAACTGTTAAAAAAAGCAAACAATAAAAAACAATGAATATATAAATAGTATCCTTTGGAACTCATAATTTCTGCTGGTTGTACCATCGTAGAATATTACAAAAAATCTATTTCTAAATTGGCCGAGCTGACATGTTATAAGACGAGCTAGACTATACACTGGTGCTAGTATAAAGAGTAAGATTTTTTACTAGCTCATCTAGAACTCAAGTTGAAATCTAATTAGATCAGGGAAAACGGCATATCCTAAAAAGTAAGGGAGGATAAAAAATGTCTAATAACTATATAATAGAATTAATTGATGGAAAAAGTAGAATGATATTGCCAGAAAGGCTATCTCCCGTGCAATCATTGGGTCAGATTCAAGACAAGCATTTACGTCACTTAAAGATGAACTCAATTCTGCTGGATGGACTACACTAGACCAAAGTTAGGATCTAATTGGTAATAAGTATTCTGTTAATCTAGTCGTCGAAAAGGGCAAGTGGCTTAATGCAAATTCAATGATTACAAAACATAATAAGGATCAGACAGATGTTGAGTTAATCGAGCTTTAATAAGGGAGGGATGGAGTTGGAAAACGTAGAGATACTATTTAGGGATTTTAGAAAGAGGGATATTGATAGATTAGTATATGAAGAACTTAAAATCTCGACATTAAAAGTGAAATCATCACATTTCCTTGATTATACTATACATAAAGATATCGGTATTTCTCAAGTAAAAAACATAGAGAAAACCTTATCACCAAAAGGAACAGGAAACATCTTCTTTGAAGAAGTGCAGCTAGGTATATTATTGAAAGACGTAGTAGTTGTGTACTCGTTTGATAAACAATTGGGTGATATTGTATTTAATTTTACAGAAGCTCAATTACTAATAAATCAAAGACACATAAATAAGATAAGATTGAAAAAGCTAATCCATTATCTAGTTGATGTGAAGAAAAAGTATGAAATTCCAAAAGTTATCATTGGCTATGAACCTGCAACTGATGAAGATACTTTATTTATAGAAATCAATGATCCAGTAACTAATTATGCGAATGAAATAGATAAAATATTTTCTTGAATTTATGAGCTATAAGATACTAGGCTTCTTAAGTGTAGAGAACCTATATAATAGTCTACTTTCTAGCTAAATGAAAGTAATTTCAAGTCACACAACAATTTAAAAGGTTCAACTGAATTTCAATTAAGTCATTAATAACCATGTTACAAAGAGTTTCAAAATAATGTATGAAAGGTGGATAACCAGCATCCTGCTTCTTTAATAGCATAGCGCCCTTGTTGAAAAAAGCGATGGTTAACACAGTTTTCTTGCGAAAAGGATGAAAAATTCAATAAATTCCAGGTTTGAATGTAGGGAAATTATCATCATGACAAACATAAAAGTAAAACTAGTACGATTATTAAGATAGAATAAATGGAGAAGATATTGAATGACCTTAAGTAAAAGAGATGCAGAAAAGTTATTTCATTTAAGGTTTAAAAGGCCCAATTATGCTGAAGAAGTATATCCACAGGATATATATGAATATGATAAGTCTACTTGGATTGTCGGAGGGAGAACTGTACCGTCAACGAAAGTATTATGTGATGAAAAAATGTATAGACAAGGCACTTGGATTCCTTCAATAACAGATTTACTAGAATGGTTTGATGAAAATGAGTGTACATTTACTATGACTTATAATGACCTTAGTTATAAAATCGAAGCATTAGATATAAATGAACAGTACTATAAAGGAAAGGGGATATCAGCAGAGTTTGGGTTATTGAATGTCATTATTCAAATTCTTACTAAATATGGAGGTTCACCTGTAACCAAAACTTACACTGTAATTGAAGCGGAATTAGTGGATGATGAAGACCTAAATGTTCATTAGGTAAATATAAAACTTACAACTTTCTAATATATAGCATCTCAACATTAAGAGAGATGACATGTTAAAAGGGAAGGACTAAATAATTGGTGCTAAGGATAAAGTGTGAGATTGCACGTAAGCATGCTAAAACAAATCGTACCATAGTTAAATATGAAGGAGGCGTAACGATTGAAGGAGAGTCCTAAGTATGCAAAAACGATCATTGTGTTTGTGAAATATAAAAATGAGGATAGGTGGTATGTTGCGGATAAGGAACTTTGGTTTTTGGATTTACGTAAACTGTCTGCTGCTTTTAGTAAGATAGTTTTTGATGATGATCTTTCTAATGACTTCTCTGACAGATATGATATTGATATAGTGAACGAGGATACAGCGGAGGATTTCCTGAATCACATTAGGGAGGCTTCAACAGAAGAATTGCACAACATACTGAAGGGCGGATTTTATAGCGATATTGTTGATTTGGTCCCCTCTCTATATATTGATTTTGATAATAAAATATTTTTATCCTATTATCCTGAACCAGCATCATATGAAGTGTTCGTACCAAATGGGTGGGTTGGAAAGTATGAGGATTTTATGTTTACGGATTCTATCCCACCCGAATATAGATATTGGATCATCAATGGTAAGGATGTATTTTTATAAGGAGAATAACAATGGAAAAGAGTTTAACAGAATCATTGTTTCTCCCATAGGCTTCTGTTACAGCAGAAGCGGACCATGCTCAATATCCAGACCCTCTTTATGGGAATTAGAGAAGTTAGAAGGGTAGATAGAAAGGTTCTTTGGGATGCCCTTATTAGTGAATTGTAAAGAAGAATAAAATATGCATAGGAGCAAAAACATGGCAATTTACTTTTATAAAATGAAAGACGATTATGGTAGTTTTTCAAACTTTTCTCATCATGGGTTTGAATTAGATGGTTCTTTTTGGCCCACGAGTGAGCACTATTTTCAAGCAATGAAATTTATTGGAACGGAATCGGAGGAAGAGGTTAGACGTTCTGATTCCCCTATGGAAGCGGCAAAAATGGGACGTGATAGAAGCAAACCCCTTAGGGAAGATTGGGAAAATGTGAAAGATGATGTGATGAGAAAAGCCGTGTTGACAAAATTTACAGTACATAAAGACCTACAAAGCCTACTCCTTTCTACCGGAGACCAAGACATCATTGAGAAAACGTCAAATGACTACTATTGGGGATGTGGAAAGGATGGTTCAGGCAAAAACATGTTAGGTATTATTTTAATGGAAATTCGAGAACAGTTAAGAAAGAAAGTTTAATAATAGTGATTTAACCCTTGATAGACACTAAGCCCTTCAAGGTTTTTTTAATATTCAATTACGTTCTTAAAGGAGAGAAAGAAACGACATACGGTTAATCTGTAACAATTAGTGTTTATTAAGAGCAAGAGGATGAAAAGGAACGAACGATTTGCTGTGATGTATCGAAACAAGGGGTATGTAGAAATAAATGTAAAAAAAACTTAAACCCCCGTTACCTGTCAATAACGGGGGAATGTAAGTGATGTTTCTATTCGTTACATCAGTATGATGACTGAAATTTAATCTTTTTTGCTTATTTGAATAAGTTGTGGAGATAGTCTTCAACAGATTGAGGGACTCTTAAGGTTCCCCCGATAAGATACACATTATCAAGCGCTTGATGTTGCAGCTTATCATTGAATGTGTCCTTTACTACTCCGTGTAAATCTTCGTCTTCAGGGGTTAAATACAGATTTGCCCCACTAAAAGCACCTAATAAAGCTCCAGGAATTCCATCGTAATAAGTGGCCGCAACGACGGCGCTTCTCTTTGTATAGTGAAGGTCAGATGCAATACTATTTGGAAGCTCATAAATATCGCTACTAGAAACCCGTCTTACTTTCCCGAATTCCTCTAATTCTTTTTCTACATTAGTTGACGCTACTTCTGTATTACCTACTAAAATAAAATCGTTTAGTTGTGGGTTGTCTGTTAAAAACTTTACCGTATCCTCGAGTAAATAATTTCCATTTGTATAGAGAATGGGTTTCCCTGTTTCAGCGGCATAAGATGAAATTAAAAGTGGTTCATCAAAGGAAAGTCCATTTACGATAATAGCGGAAGTCGAGTATTCGTCCATGATTTTTTCCGCAACCAAATTTGAAGTAATAGTGCGGGTATCCCCACTAATCCGTTCAACAGATAAACCGGCATCACGTAGTTGTGCTTCAGCCTCATCTGAAACAACGACAGTTCCACCTATAATGATTGCTTTTTTTGCGCCTAATCGTTTGATTTCGCCCAGTATTTCATCTGGAACGAAATCAGTGTCAATCGATAAAAGGGGCGCTTTTTCCTGATACCCTAATACAACGCCAAGAATGGAATCATTAAAGCCATCCCAAGCATCTGTTATGATGACGGTATCCGTATTTCCACCAAATTTATCAATTTCTTTACTAATTTCCACATATGTTAAGTATAGAGTATCTCCGCTAATTCGCTTAGCACCTGGTGATACGACTGTTCGTGTATCTGTGATGCTATTGTCATTGGCTGATTCTGCAAATGATACAATGGTGTTTGTTCCAAACAATACATCGACACTTTTTGAAAAAGAGCTTGAAAGGGTATTGGCTTGTGTGTGTCGGTTAATAATGTAATTGATGGTTGAGCCATTACTAGATCCGTTAAAGCCTGTGTTGAAATCTCCAACACTTAGTTTCGTAAAGGGGGAAGGCTCTGACACATTCAAAGATGGTAATTCCGTATCACCTGAAAGGTCAAGGTCTCCTGTTAACTTTATTTCATAGCTTCTGTCAGACTTATTTGTAGATGAAATAGAAAGGACATAGTCTCCAACTGGTAAAGAGTCACCACTGTAATAGGGTTTCTCTGTGTCTTTGTCAACGAGAGAGTAAAATACTTCTGTATTCGACAAAAAACGGATGGAGAGCGTTCCTTCTTTGGCAGTAGAGAAAGAATAGCTATGGACTTGTTGACTAGGTAATTCTCCCTTGTATGTAATTGAAGAACCTTCGCCATACGCCGTATTCGTATTGCCAATTGTAAAGAACAATACTACTATTAATAGGAAAGAGAGTACTATCCTTGATTTATTCATAATTTTCGACCTCCTGTCATATTCAATTCGAATTTTATTTGAGTTTAGTAATAATATCGTGATGACAAAACAAAATAGAATTACGGACTTATTTATAATAAAGCATAAAGGTCAAAACAATCAACTACTAAAAGTATGAAAATGGCATACTTTAATAAGTTAAATAAAGTTAGATATTACATGCAAGATATAGATTTTAAGCTATGAAGCTCTGTTTGAATCGTGTCAATATAGTCTATTCACTCATGTTACATGAATGGTAGAAAACAACAGTAGTTATGACAGAATCATTCAATAGATGGAAACCTGATATTTCTAGAAGCTTCTATTAAACATAATGCTCCAGAAGTGAAAAGAATAATCGACGTAATCAAGGAAGAACATTTCGGACCCTCTCTCAGGCGATCAATAGTTTTTATGGTACTAAGGTTATATCTAACAATATTGTTGAACACATTTAAAATGACTAAGGAAAGATTTATTGTAGTACAGCTTAATTGAAAATGTTGAGACTCTTACATAAGAGTAGATGTTCTAAATATTACATGTTATTCTATAATTTAGTGAAATCGATAAAAATTTGTCAAAGTAGGGGGATTACAATATGTACGGGCTGCTTAACCTTGGAAGTCTCGTGCTTGGGCTAATTGCTTGGACACTTCCTATTAGTCTTCTAACACGAGAAAAGAAATATGAAAATAGACATTGGGTTACTTTGTCTTTTATAAGTATTAGTGCTTGTAGTATTTCGTTATGTTTGCAGATTTTCTACATCTATCACAAAGTAACAGTTGAAGATTGGGGTGCTTTAATGGACACGATGTATGCAGTTGCCTTTGCTTCGGCATTTCTTCTCATCGTCACCATAATACTAAATGTGATGACTTTTTATGTAACCCAAGACAAAAAAGTGAAGCAATAATAATGAAAGTTCATTTTGAAAAAGAATAAACAAAAGTGGTTCCGTTGGTTTGAGTTAAGGAAGAACTTAGAATTTAAAACAGGTAGAGTAAATGCTTTTTAAACTCGAAAAAAATAAGTCAATTTTCCGTAGAAATGTACAGACGTACATATTGTTTAGTGTCTTCTTTGCTAAGAAACATAATCAAGTAGACAAGGTTTTATCCACGTAAGGCACGATGAAGTATAAGATATTTTCCAAAGGTGCTTTTTCTATCTCAATCGTATTGGAACAACGATACCATTTTAGTATATTGTATCAATGTTTTAGAGCAGACAAGAATGTCTGCTTTTTTTGCGACCGATTTTTATACATTTCGTCTAAGTAGTAGGAAGAGAGGAGAGGTAATTAATTGGATACTCAGGAAACCATTTCACAATGGTATAACGATTATGGGGAGTCTGTCTTTACATTTATTTTGATGATTGTGAAAGATTATCAGCAGGCAGAGGATTTAACTCAAGAAACATTTGTGAAAGCTTATCGAAAGCATCATACATTTACTCAGAAATCTACTATAAAAACATGGTTATTTAGCATTGCACAAAATACGGCGAAAGATTACTTACGTAAAAAAAATCCGTTGTTGCATTATTTACGGTTATCGTTACATGAACGCGATGTAACGCCTTTACCTCATCAATTAGTGGAAATGAATGAAGATGAAGTAAAACTATATCATTCCTTACAAAGGATAAAACCAAATTATCGACAAGTGATTGTTTTACGTAAGTTAAAAGAATTTTCAACGAAAGAAACTGCTGAAATTTTAGGATGGTCAGAAAGTAAGGTTAAAAGCTCACTTCAACGAGGTTTACAAGCATTAAAAAATGAGTTGATTAAAGGAGGATTTGAATATGAAGAAATCATTGGATGATGAGTTAAATCAATCTTTCCAAAGCCTTAATCAAAAACTTCGGATGAAACGAGAATATCATGACCATTTAAAGAAACGAATATTACTTGAGAGTAAAACAGCTGTTAAACAGAAAAGAATAAACAAAAAAGTAGTCCTTTCAATAGCGCTTACAGCCCTTTTATTGTTAATTAGTTCTCCATTGTATTCAACAACAATGGCATCATTAGCTGCGAAAATTATTCCGCTTGAAATGAAAAGTAATTCATCAATAATAGGTAAAATATTTGAAGTGGGTGAACAATCTGGTTACAAGCCACTTCATGTAAAAATTTCGTATAATCCGTACACAATTACTATTTGGTTGGAGAAAGGCGAAGATAGTCTTGCTAAAATACAAGGAATACTTGAACCAGAAATTAAGGAGTTACTTTATAATGAAGGAATTGATCAATATACATTGAATTTTACACAAGAAGATAAAGAGTATAAAGAAAGACAGAGTGAATCGGATACATTTGACAAAATGCGGGAAATCATTAGCACAGCGTTCTCGACTTTTGGTTATTCAGATTGGGCGGAATATGCATCATTTGGAATAGGAAAAGATACTCTTTATTTGGATATGCCGATGCATGTGAAAGAAGCTGAAGAAATCAAAAGCGATGTCATGAAATCGATTAAGAACGAAAAATTGAAGATTAACGAGGTTAAATTAGAATATATTTATTCCGATGTCGAAGACCAAAGGCAAAGGAGCCGCTGGGAAGGAATTACATCGGATATTCATCAGGCTTTAGCTGGGAAGTCAATTTATAATGTAACTAATATTTTTAGCTTAAATGTGCAGCGCGGGGTTTCATATGTTTCGATTCAAACGGGAGCGGGAATGTCTGATCCTCCTGATAAACAAATTCTCTCAGAAATCGATTCAGCTCTGCGCACTTTTTTAGATTCTGATGAGGTGAAAAAAAAGATACAAGATGATCAATACGAGATTCGACTATTAAACAAATATGATGGAACACTGTTGGTGGTTTCCAATAAAGAATAACATGCAACACAATAGTAAATTTCTATCAAAATGAATCTTCCAACATAAGAGTAATAAATAGCCTAATTTCTCAACTCATTGCTGAGAAAATTAGGCTATTTGAGCTTCACCATTTCAAATGTGTTAATGCACAGTTTCTTGAAGTTTGACCCTCACTTAAACTAAGCCACCTTCATTCACCGATTCTCAGTCAGGTAAGATACTCGAAAGGGGAAGTATGGAATCATCAATTATTCTAAAAAAATTATTCTTAATTATTGCAACGAATGAAGGTAATTCCAATATTGGTCCTTAAAAAGTGGTGGCAATATAAATAAATAACATTTTCAACAAATAATGGATAGTAGTGTTATTATATAAGTATTGTAAAGATTGACATAATTGATTAGACAAATAGTAATTTGAATGATTAGTAAGGGAGGGGAAAAGGTGGTTCATGTTTTGTACATAGAAGATGAAAGTGATATAGGCAAGTGGGTCAAAAAGGATTTAATGGAGAGGGGATATGAGGTTACGTGGCTACAGTCTGGCGAAGGTGTTGAAAACTATATAGCAAGTACCGACATCGTTATTTTGGATGTTATGTTGCCTGGATTAGATGGTTTCTCGATTGGAAAACGGATTAAGAAAGAAAATGGAGACCTGCCTATTTTAATGCTTTCCGCACGTACTGCGGTAGAGGATAAAATAGAGGGTCTCCATTTTGCAGATGATTATTTAACAAAGCCTTTTCATCCAGATGAGCTTGCAGCACGTGTCGAGGTATTATTAAGGAGATATCAAAAGAATGAAGATAAATTAGTGCTTCAACACTTAACCGTTTATACAAAGGATATGAGAATCGTTGAGAGCGATACAGGTATGGAAGTTAAATTAACGGGAAAGCAGTATCATATATTGCAATACTTTATTCGACATTTAAATCAAATATTAACAAAAGAACAGTTATATGAAGGTGTTTGGGGAGATCGTTTTATTGAAGGCGACAAAACCTTGATGGTTCATATCCGTTATTTACGAGAAAAAATTGAAAAAAACCCAGGAAAGCCAACAATTATTGAAACGATTCGGGGAATCGGGTATAGGGTGAGAATATGAGGAAGATTTTCCGGTCTCTGTTGGCAAAGTATATGTTCATTATCCTAATGGCACTTTCACTTGTTCAACTTACTTACATACTTATTGCTGTATTTGTATCCGAGGTAACAAAAGATACGGAAGATAAAAGCCAATCCCAAGGCTATGAAGGTTTTGAGGAAGTAGAGGAGAAATGGCATCAAGAAGCAAAAGATATCCAAAATGTCACGGTTCAAACAGTAGACCAACATTTTTACGAGTGGACACAACAATATGCTGATGCATCGATGTTTTGGGTAGGTGAAGATGGAAAGCTATTAACAACAGTTAATCTGAAGGACCAGCTGCCATCAGAATGGACACCGGCATTTACGACAAAATTTATTAAAGAGCGTTATGGAGGAGACCCCTTTACGATAATCGCATTTTTAGGCGAAAACGAAACGAATGGCTTTATTGTTTTGGAAGTGCCAAGGTCAACGTTTAATCCACCACTTAGAGACGTTTATGACAATTATGGATCAATTTTGTTTATTGGTGTCATTCTCATTATTTTCTTATTTATTACGGCTTCCTTTTTATTTTTTAGAGGAATTAGAAAACGTTTAGTAAAGTTACAAGATGCGATGGAGCTAAGAGATGTCGATAATCTGCCAATTCAAATTAACGTAAAAAAGCAGGATGAAATTGGTCAACTTGAACAAACGTTTAATCAAATGGTATTTGAATTGAGAGAAAGTAAACAACGTGAACAGAAGGAGGAGCAATTACGTCGAGAATTAATTGCCAATTTATCTCATGATTTACGTACACCGTTAACGAAGGTAAGAGCTCAAACCTATTCAATAGCTAAAGAGGATTTATCAGCAGACGGTAAAAGAGCGATAAAGGCGCTTGAAGCTTCGGTTGTGAATATTGACAGTTTAATTGAAAATTTGATGTCGTATTCTCTCCTAATGGCTAGTAAGTATAAATGTGATCGAAAAGCAATCGATGTTGTTCGTTTTGTACGCAAATCTTTAGCTTCATGGTACCCAGTATTTGAAAAAGCAGGATTTGAAATCGATATTGAGTTAAATGTTTTTAAAGAAACCAAATGGCTGGTTGACCCAATTTGGTTAGGGCGTATATTGGATAATCTTTTTCAAAATGTCGTACGTCATGCACGGAGTGGACAATATATCGGGGTAAAAACAGAGTCAAAGGACAATATTGACTCACTCATCATTATTGATCGAGGAAAAGGGATGAATGATGAATCAAATGAAAAAGGAGCAGGAATAGGTTTGTCCATAGTTGACATGATGGTGAAAGGAATGGACCTAGATTGGGATATTGAGTCAAGTGAACAAGGAACAACGATTACAATAAAGAAATATAACGAAAGGTGTAGTTGAAAAAAGCCACCAGCTTTTTTCAATTGCACCTTTTTAAATAAAATTTAACCTTTCCGCTTACCTTACTTTAACCTTTAATTTCTATCATAGAGGATGAGGTGAGAGAAATGGAATATGTTGTACAAACTAAAAATTTATCAAAACGTTTTGGCAAAGAAAATGCAGTTATCGGATTGGATATGAACATACGAAAAGGGGATATATATGGATTTTTGGGGCCTAATGGTGCTGGGAAGACAACGACAATCCGTATGCTATTAGGCTTGATGAAGCCAACATCCGGTTCTATTACTATTTTTCAAAAGGATTTGAAAAAAGAAAGAATCGAAATATTGAGGAAGGTTGGATCACTTGTTGAGAATCCATCCTATTACCCTCATTTAACAGCTTATGAAAATTTGGAAGCGTTAAGAAAAATTTTAGGAGTTCCAAAAACACAAATCTATGATGTACTAGACATTGTTCGCTTAACAGAAGTGGCCAATAAAAAAGTAAACGGATTTTCACTTGGAATGAAGCAGCGCTTAGGAATTGCCGCTTCACTTCTAAATAATCCAGATCTGTTAATTTTGGATGAACCAACTAATGGACTTGATCCTTCTGGAATTATTGAAATCCGAAATTTAATTAAACGATTACAATCTGAATTTGGAATAACGGTTATCATCTCAAGTCACTTATTAACAGAGATTGAACAAATGGCAACGACTGTTGGGATCGTCACGAAAGGAAAAATGATCTTTCAAGATTCTATCGAAGCGATGAACAGATACGCTCAGCAAAAAATCTTATTAAAAGTAAGTGACAGTGAGCAAGCGTGGCGATCATTACTAGCTAAAGGGATAAAAGCCGATTTTAAAGAAGGTATCATTTTATTACAAGAACATTCAAATGAAAAAGTAGCGCATACCATTCGAACACTCGTTCAAGACGGATTTTGGATTTATCGAGTGGAAGAGGAGAAAAGATCATTAGAAGAAACTTTCTTACAAATGACGAAGGAGGAGAAAAACTAATGATTGGAAGACTTTTAACGACTGATTTTTTAAAAATAAAGCGAAAAGGAATCTGGTTTTTAACGTTTTTAGGCCCTTTTGGTGTTGTTGCGATGCAAATGGTGAATTACGGGGTTCGAAAAGATTATTTACTCCAGCAAAGTGAGGATAATTGGGGATATTATCTATTGAATGTTAGTGGATTTACCCCACTTGCACTTGTGTTGGGAATAGCGATATTAACCTCCTTTATGGCGAGTATAGAGAATGAAACGAATGCATGGAAGCAGTTGATTTCATTACCTGTTTCGAAAATGAGTATTTATTTATCTAAATTCATTGTTCTTGCGTGTTTATTATGGATCTCTTCATTGATATTGATGGTGCTCACTCTTAGTTACGGTATTTTTCTAGATTTAGGAGACAGTATTCCTTTTTTTGAACTGATCAAGTATAGTTTCTATCCTTACTTTGCCGTACTACCGATATTAGCATTGCAGCTCTGGATTGCAACGGTTAGCCGAAATCAAGGAATCCCAATTACTACCGGTGTTTTAGGAGTAATTTTCACTTATTCTGCCTATAAATTGCCAGATTGGATGATTTGGAAGTGGCCTTCACTAATGAATGAATGGGGAGAACCTATTGTCAATGTCATGCTCGGGGTTGCGGTAGGTTGCATATTGTATGTAGTAGGAATGGTTGACTTTACGAGAAGGGATGTGGAATAAATGTTCTCTATTATACAATCAGAATGGTATAAACTACGAAAATCCAAAATTATACTTATTCTATTTGCAGGACCCTTTATTGCATTTTTTATCGGCTTAACAGGAAACCTCTTTCCTACCGATATTGGCAATGAATGGTATATCATGTTATTATCTATGAATTTATCGTATGCTCTGCTATTTTTACCTTTAATAACAGGGGTATTAGCAAGTGTCATATGTAGGTATGAGCACCAAGCTGGTGGTTGGAAGCAACTGTTAGCCATGCCGGTCACAAGAGGAAAAGTGTTTGTGGCGAAGTTTGTCTTAGTGATGATTCTTGTGTTGACGATCCAACTCTTATACCTCGGTGCTGTTTATGCGGTTGGCATGTTAAAGGGCTTCACAACCCCTTTTCCAGTCGATATTGTTTGGAAAAGTATTTTCGGGGGATGGGTGGCGACTTTTCCATTAGTAGCATTACAATTGTGGATGTCTATTCTGTTTAAAAGCTTTGCGGCCCCTTTTACTGTTAACGTTGTCTTTACCTTACCGACTATACTGGCTGTGAATTCAGAGAAAGTTGGACCGTACTACCCATGGGCACAACCATTTTCTATGATGTATACAGGTGATAATACAGGCGGTATATTTTATGTTCCAGGAGACCAATTATTAACGATTGTTGGGGGAAGCTTCCTATTGTTTTTCCTTGGAGGGCTTTTCTATTTCCAAAGGAAGGCAGTATAGAGAAGTAACCTTATCACTAAATAGAAGTCAAACCAAATATGGAACTAGACCTAATCGTAAATCAGCTGATTTACGATTAGACGGGTTTGTGATCATTTTTGCCCAAATCTTTCTTCAAAATAATTTCTTCAACCATCAGTGATTCACTTCTATAAGGAAGAAGAATAGTTAGTTACCCTACATTCTTGACGCTTTCATAATGAATATGAAAAAATAACGTTATATTCATTTTATTGTAAATTTTTATTAATAGAGGAAAAAATGAACACTACAACAATATATTTAGTTAGTCACGGTGAAACGATATGGAATAAAGAAAAGGAATTCCAGGGACAAAAGATTCTCCATTAAGTTCTATAGGGAGAGAACAAACATTACGATTAAGTGAAAAACTACATCCTTTCGACCTAGATTTAATATACACAAGCTCTACCAATAGAACCATTGAAACAACCAACATTATTAACGAACAAAGAAATTTAATAGTTACTAAAAGTAATAAATTATTAGAAATGAATTTTGGAGAATGGGAAGGGTTAACAAGGTCACAAATTAAGGAGACATTCAATAACGAATATAAATTGTTTGAGACCGATCCTGCTAATTTTGTGGCACCAACAGGCGAATCATTGGTAGAAGTGAAAGCACGAGTCATTCAATTTATAAATGAACTATTAGAAAAACACAATGGAAAGAACGTATTAGTAGTCACTCATTCCATTGTCTTAAAAATACTAATGGCTAATTTTGAAGGGCGCCCTCTAGCGAAAATGTGGAATGAATCCACCATACATTCAACAAACTAGCTTAAGTATAGTCACAGTAAACCCACAAGGATATCATATTGAACTTTATGCTGATAGTTCCCACCTTCAAGATCTACAAGCACAATAAAGGGATTATTACAGCAGCTTGTTTTACTTTACATATCAATTTTGTATCCTATATACACTCATTTTCATCTATGACCGAGTTAGGTAACATGTATATTTGTCGAGAGAAACTCTGACAAGGTGACCTTTTCGCAAACATACAATGGGTAGATTGACGAAAGAACAGTTAGACAAAGTGATTAGGCATAAACATGCTCTAAGGGATAAATAACCAACCGAGCAGTAATGTTCAGTAAAGTTTGCAAATAATATATTTAAGAAAGGGGAGGGTACTATGACTATTTGGACTTGGGTAGCCATAGCTATTGCTTTAATTTGTGGTGTAATTGCTGCTAATTCTGGAAAGAAGAAAACGGAAAGAAAAAATGTTATCGCATTTATTTGGTTTATCGTTGCAGTAGTTTTATTTTTTGTTTGGTGGTTTACAAGATAACCTTTTTAACTACTAGAAGTATTCGTTTAATAAGATGATAATGGTGAACAGAACTCCTATCTAACTGGAAGTTTTGTTTTTTTTTGAAACATCAACACCTTTTACATCTTTACAGTTAGCATTTAATATTGCAAGAAAATTAGGGGGAAGGGTTGACAATCTTTTTTTAGATGGACCAAATGAAAAGTTCCCCATTGCATTCTTCATGATGCTGTTTTTATTGGTTGCCGTTTGTTTTGATAAATGGATAAACGATACAGTCAATCTTTTTTTATTTGGAATTTTAGGATTAGCCATGATATTACTACCTTTAATGGAGCTTCTTATTTCTAGAAAATATCAATAAATACATACTAGGGAAGGTGTTAGAAACTACAAATTGTCGACGGATAAGAGTAAATCTAGTTTTTCACAATCGTTGGGTACGATTTTATTCTGAAGGTGGTCTTGAAAAAAAGCTGAAATTTCGGAAGCTTGATAATCTGGCTTCCCAATCGCTTCTTATCAACCTGTTACAATATGTTCTATGTATACGATTCCCATAAAAATTAACCAAACCGTTATAGGAATGGCCAAACTCTTAATTGCTTGCATCACTGTATATTCTTTGGCTGTTTTTTGTAGAATTCTGTCAGTAATAAAGAACAAGATAGCAGCACTTAAACTATACAAAAGTAAAATAAGACCAAATATAATGTGTAAAATGCCAGACAAAATGATTTCAGATTTTTCATTTCCTATTTTTGTAGAAGTAATTTGACTGATTTTGTCGCTAATAATAGACGTTAATACTCCGTAAATTAAAATAGCTGGGAAACTATACATCAAATAAACAGGTGTGACTAATACAACAGCAAATAAATAATTCGGTATCGATGGAATCGTTTCGCCAAATGGATTTGGCACGAATAGACCTAACAAAATAGCAAACAAAGAACCAGAAACAGATGCCGAAATAATCTTTCTTGATATCAATTTCATCACCATCCTATTCAACAAATAGTTAAAGTATCACGTAACATGGAGTTTCAAACTATCAGACATATCCTTTCTTTCAATTACAATGAAGCGTACCACGTTATTTGATTTAATTGGAAAAAGGCTTTAAAATCTCTCCAAATATATTACTAAAATGTTAGTTTAACACCAATCATATTTTCTACTTTGTGTTTCACAATCTTCCTATGCAAGCTACTTTTGATACAATTGCTGTTATTCTTCCTCTAGCAATAGCTGCCTCAGCTTACTTTGCTAAACCTTTTCAAGGAGACTAATATAAGTGAATGATAAAGACGAATAAGTTATTTTTTGCTACAATCGAACTATAATATACAAATTTCCTAATTATTACTAATCTACTACTCTATTAATATTTTATCAAAAGATAAGAGATGTAGGAAGCAAATAAAAGAAGGGTAAGAAACGAAATGAAATCAAAAAGCAACCAAGCAAATATAATGAGACAGTCACTCTTAATGGAAAACAATTTTCGTTATCAGATCTATGCACGATGAAGTGATAAGTATCAATTCATGGAAAAGCATAATGAGGAAACAATTGTTGCAAAGGTGCACTAAACAGTAAGATATTTGAGGTTGGGGAATATTTAAACGAAATTAGTCTGTAAACACAGTGATATTTCTTGAATAAAATAATAATCCATATACAGGTTACATTCTGTAACAGAGTGAACTGACAGTAACAAGAAGGTGTTGGTAGTCGGAGGTCCCGCTATCATCACTTATCACTCGTGTGTATCTGAATCTTTTCGAAGGTGCAGTCGTGATATCTGTGCTATTAACAAGTAACGCTATCACGCCTCTCCTGTAGAACGAAAACGAAAGGCACGACTTCTTTATCAAAATAGTCATTTTTCCTTATGTATAGGGTAAGGTATTAGTGGAATGATTTTCAGTTGAAGAGGGGGTGGCTTTATGTTGTTGGATGGTGTTTTTGAAGGCGGAGGTGTAAGGGGAATTGCTCATGTTGGTGCTGTTGAATCGGTTGAATTAAGAGGCTATAGGTGGAATCGTTTAGCGGGAACATCAGCAGGGGCGGTTATAGCGGCTCTCTTAGCTTGTGAATACTCTGGTTCAGAGATAAAGGACATTATCGATAGTGTTGATTACACACAGTTTATGAAGAAAAATTGGTTGGATTCAATTCCTCTTATCGGGAAAGGAATAAATCTATTGATTCATGAGGGTCTGTATGATAACCACTATCAAGAAACATGGTTGGAAGACCTTCTCATCCAGAAAGGGTATCGTTATTTTAGTGACCTTAAAGAAGGACAATTGAAAATTATTGTGTCAGATATTACGAATGGAAGAATGACAATCCTTCCGGACGATTTACACATATATGGTGAAACACATGATTTTCCTATTGCTAAAGCAGTTAGAATGAGCAGTACGATTCCTTTTTTCTTTTATCCGATTAAGTGGAAAACGAAGAAGTTTAAGCATCCTTCTTATATGGTAGACGGTGGTCTTTTAAGTAACTTTCCGATCTGGATATTTGATACGCCGGACGAACCAAAATGGCCTACGTTTGGTTTTCACTTTGTAAGAGACAAAATGAAGTCATCTCCTATGAATAGAATTGGACCGATTCGTATGTATAGATCGATGTTTAAAACGATGATGCAAGCCCATGATTTTCGTTATTTTGATGACGACGCTTATGCGAGAACGGTTAAAATTCATACGGGTACAATAACGAGTACGGATTTCCAGCTCACAGAGGACGAGAAACAGTGGCTCTATCAAGCCGGGTTTCAAGCGGCTGAAAAGTTTTTGAACACATGGAGTTTTAAAGAATACAAAAGAAGATTTAGAAGCAATAAAAGGGAGTAGGGGGAGGGTGAAGTCTGGTTCTTATGTAAAATACATCTGTCTAGCCTTGAACCCTCTCAATGTACGAACCTAGTGATGATTTTTCCCTTTATTTGAGAATGTTAAATCGACACTTTAAATAAATGTATTGGTCCTATGGCATTTCAAACATGTTAACCGTTTCGAATCGTCATTTCGCCAAACATAATGACACCATTGATTGTTAAAGTAGGGGCATCTTGAAGACCGGAACGTAAGATTGTATTGTTGGTCCAGCGCCCAAATATTCGAATGGCATTTACCTCAATGTTCCACCCTTTTGGAACAATCATATCAGCATGTCCAAAGGCTACAACTACATCAACCGTAACATCTCTTTCTGCTATTTGCGCTTCCGTTAAATTGACCGTTGCATTGCCAAACGCAACAAACTGCTCACCGCCGATAAAATCTTTGGAAACATTTTTTACATGAGACGAAGAAAATAATTGAATAGATTGAAGCTTATTTTTTGACACAAGGTTGAATGGTTGTTCCTTTTGAGAATAGTGTTTTTTTGGTGTCCGCTTCTTTCCCGTTGAAAGGAACACCCACACACCTAAGAGAATAAGAATGCTTGGCCAAAAACTTGTATACTCAAAAATATCCACGATACCAAGTACCCTTAATTGAAGCAATACGCCGATTGTGACGATGATCAACCCGCTAGAGGTTGAATGATAATGGTTTATGAGTCGGTGAAAACCATAGAAAACTAAAATCATCGGCCAAAAGGTTGTAAAAAGCTCCCCTAGCCTTAAATCTATGACTTCTAAATTATTTAGTAAAAGAAATACACCTAATGCAATCAAAACAATTCCGAAAAAATGTTTTTTCCTCAAGGACAATCCTCCTTTTAATTATCGTTTATTTATTATTATATGTTACTAGATAGGTAGAAAGAAGTAGAAAATGGAAAACATGGTTTATTCTAGTATTGATAAAAAGGTTTGCTAATAGGATAAAAATAGAGGGGTTTACGACAAAAAAGGTGTACGTACACCATCTTTCTTAAAAAAAAAAATTAAACCGAGTTTACTAAAAAATCCATTAGTGTAGGAATCTTGAAGGGATGTCCGATGATGCACAGTCCGAATACTTATTGTATAAGAGATAAAATAAGAATCAGAATCTAACAACATCAATTATTACATTGAAGTTATTATCTACATATACTCTATTTTAGTACTGCTTTAAAGTTCTTTGTTGTCACTTTCTATTAACGCGCACAGCAATTAGATTAAACCTAGTAGCCTTTGCATTGTTCATTACTTTCTTTTCCAGATATATTTTCATGCTTTATAATTTCTTTGATTTGAACCCCATTACGTGTATCAGTCAAAATGATATTGATTTTAGCAGAATTACCAGAATGATGTCCATAATAGCTTAATGCGCTGGCATAAACAATATGACTTCTGGTATCGCCATTTATCCTTTCGATTTTATCTATTTTTGGGCACATAAAAAAATCAGAGTATGCTTTGTCTAGATGTGAAAAGTAGTACCTTGTATACAAAGTTTCTTCTAACAGTTCCACTTTCGTAGGGCCATCAATTTCATGTTTCCATCCGACAAAGAGCCAATCATAAAGTTTAGGCGATTTTAAATGGGTTTTCACTTTATTTCGGTTGTATACAATTTCACCATCTACTGCTGTACAGATTTTAGTTTGCTGTTCCGAAATGCATGTATAGACAGGTTCTATAATGGCAATTTCTCCGTCATTCATCTTTAATTTCAGGGATATTGGAACCTTTTGAAATTCTAAATCCACTTTACCTTCACCAGGACTCGATGTGTTGATCCATTCAAGTACCTTACGCATTATTTTTTCTTCGTACCCATCGGTAATTCGGAATAAACGCGATTCACCTGAAGAGTATATAACTTGCATTGCTGCAACCTCTTCAATTTTAAGGTTTACATTAGCCTTGACGATAAAATCGGAAAAAAATAAACAAATGATCGCCATAAAAACAAGGATTGCGTTTTTCATGAAGCATTTCATCTCTTTCTGGAATTTTTTTATATTTTCCCCCTCGGAGATAAATCGATACCTTGTTCAACAAACGGGCTCTTTCCACAAAGTCCCGCCCATTTCGCGAGGTTTGCATTAACCAGTGATAGGATCTTCAATAATGTCCCTGTGAATTTAATAAATAATAAACTCAAATTATCCTTACCCTTTGAGCCATTCATCAAAAAAGTTGCTTTTTTTTGCTCTGCGTTCAATGGGTTATAAATGTTGAAAGGGATTATCGAATGCGATGAGACCTTTTTTAAAGAGTCTATAAAAGGACGAAGGGCTCTGGACAGAAAACCTAATAAACGTGGCGCTAAAGATAAAAAGAGGGATTAGTAATCTAAAAATGCTGTTGTTGTCGCCCAGGACCGAAAGGGGCAAGTCATTGCTCAGAGAACTGGTCGTGTAAAAGCAGAAGAAATTGACTCAGTTATCGGAAGCTATATCGCCCCATACTCTTTTTATACACAGATACAGCCACGAACTACAAGAAATTCGCCCAAATAAAGGCACTTAAACACGAGCCGATAAATCTAAGCAAAGAGGGGTATGTCAAAAAAGGCATCTATCATCTGGAAAACGTTAATAACTATCATAAACGTTTAAAGGGGTGGATGGATAGGTTCCAAGGAGTGGCTACGAAGTATTTGGACAATTACCTTTACTGGTTTAGCTTCCTTCAGCAAAGTAAGAAGCTGGCTGAAAATGAACAAATAAACCAAATGCTACTTAGTGCTTGCCAAAATTCAAATAGCATTACCGTCAATTTTTTATTTGAGGTATAAAAAAATAGCCATCCCTATGTTGGCACGACTGTATTTCTTATTCCGTTAAAGTCCAATCTGCTCTTCATTTTCTCTTTCTTTTCATTGTATCTCTTTCGCAATTAAACGCTTCTGAGTTTAACTATGCGTTCCACAACAAATCCAACTATTAAGCCGATAGCAAAAGGAAGTAATGCAATATTTGCATCAAAAATCAACCCATTTTCTAACGGTTCGTTAAGTACGAGTGAAAACCTAAAAAGAGATAAATCGAATATATTTCCAATTCCATAAAACAGAGCCATTGTCGCAACTGAAGATAATAACGGAAACCATATTTTTCTCATAAAAGCCCCCCTTTTCAATAATTGTTATATTGAACTAAACTCCCGTTAGCTGATTAGTCCTCTCCTAATATAATACCATAAAAAGTAAATTATTCCTTGTAAGAATCAAAAGCAACAATCTTTACGAAAAGGGCCTATATTAAATTAGTGTGAAAGAAGCTCTACTTATAGTATAGTTGTAAAAAATAATAGAGGATAAGAAGAGGGGAAAAGATGAAAAAAAAGAAGAAGGTTGCGTTGTATGTTTTACTAACTGTTGTAGTATTGGGTTTGTTTTCTTATTATCAAAACAATTCGATTACAACGACAAACATGAGTATTCAATCAGATCAAATTCCAGAAGCATTCAATGGCTATAAGGTTGTCCAATTATCTGATTTACATAGTAAGTCCTTTGGTAAGAACCAGCGGGTGTTAGTGGAAAAGGTGAAAGAGACCAATCCTGATGTCATTGTCTTTACGGGTGATTTAGTCGATTCGAAAAAATATAATGAAGAAAATAGTGTCGTGTTAATGGAACTGTTAACGAGCATAGCCCCTGTTTATTACGTTAGTGGAAATCATGAATGGTGGTCAGAAAGGTTTGCCACATTAGAAGAGAGGTTAACAAGTGCTGGAGTAAAAGTACTCCGGAATTCTAGTGAAGTGATTGAAAGAGAAAATGAACAAATTCATATCGTAGGGATTGATGATCCGGCGATTCAACCTTTTTTGGAAGAGGGAGAGACAACGGATAAAGCCATTACAAAGGCTCTTGAAGGGATTGATCCGGCAGAACACTTTACGATTCTCCTCGCACATCGGCCAGAGTATTTCGGTATCTATGCCGAGCACGAGCTGGACCTTGCTTTAGCCGGCCATGCACATGGGGGGCAAGTTCGAATTCCGTTTATAGGTGGTGTTGTAGCGCCTAATCAAGGTTTCTTCCCAGAATATACGTCAGGAACCTATACTGAAGCTGATTCGAAAATGATTGTTCATCGAGGGTTAGGAAACAGCATTATTCCTCAACGTATCTTTAACCGTCCTGAAATCATCGTCATTACCTTAGCATCTAAGAATGAATAAATGCCTTTAAATCCTTGGTAGAAAACAGAGGGACCCACTTAAAAGTATTGGTCACTCCGTTGAACGTTCTTGACGAGAAAATGGAATCTGCTCGAAAAAAGGCTGATAATGACGAAAATGATGAAAAATATGTCAACGATGAGTGAGAAAATAGTGTATAATGGCTAGGAACGGAAAGAAAATTACATACATTTGGAATTAGGTGAAGCAATTTACTATTGCTTAAAAGGGAAGTTGGTGAAAATCCAACGCGGTCCCGCCACTGTAAATGAGAGCGAACTGTAACGCCCACTGTGAATGATTTCATGGGAAGGGACAGGGAACGATGATCATAAGCCAGGAGACCTGCCTAATAACCGCACCAATCATGCCTACGAGGATAGGAAGGTGTATGAAGGCTTATGGCTTTAGATGTACTTTACTGCCTTTATGCACATGACATCTTCCTTAGGAAGATGTTTTTATTATGTTTAACAGGAGGATTACCATGAAGAAGCTATTTTCATTATTATTTGTATTATTATCGTTTGGCTTAGCAGGCTGTGGAGAAGACGAGAAAAAGACAGAGGAAACAAAGAAACCCGCGACGGAACAAACAGAAGAAAAAGCAGCGTTTCCTGTCACGCTAACGGATAGTGTGGATAACGAAGTGACGCTTGAAGCGAAGCCAGAGAAGATTGTTTCAATCATGCCGAGTATTACTGAAATTCTCTTTGCGGTTGGCTCAGGTGAGGAAGTGGTTGCTGGAACAGATTTTGATAATTACCCAGAAGAGGCCCAGAATCTTGAAAAAATTGGTGGAATGGAATTTAATGTCGAGAAGATTATTTCGCTACAACCTGACCTAGTATTGGCTCCTGAATCTGGATATGCGTTGGGACAGACCGGCTTGGAGCAAATTGAAGAAGCAGGCATTCCTGTTTTGGTTGTCGATGATGCAACGAATTTCGATGAAGTATATGCATCTATTGAATTTATAGGGAAAGCAACAGGACACATGGAAGAAGCTTCGAATATCATTGAAGACATGAAAACAACGTTAAATGAACTGAAGGAAAAAGCAAGTTCGATTGAAGAAGCAGAGAAAAAGAACGTCTTTATTGAAGTAAGTGGAGACCCACTCTTTACGGTTGGGACCAGTACATTTATGCATGAGATTTTAATGGCGATTTCTGCAAATAATGTAGTAGAAGAAGAAGGCTGGGTTGAACTGAATGAAGAAAAGGTTGTTTCATTAAATCCAGATGTCGTGATTACTACATATGGAGAAGGAGCGGCTGAACAAGTCTTAGCAAGAGAAGGCTGGCAAGGTGTATCCGCTATTTCAAACGAAGAAGTATATGAGGTCAACTCTGATTTAGTGTCCCGTCCAGGGCCAAGGTTAGTACAAGGAGTAGAGGAAGTTGCAAAAGTCATTTATCCTGAGGTCTTTACAAACGAATAAAGCATTCACGTATTGTATTGCCTTACTATTTCTTTTCTTATCAATTATTTTAGGCGTATCGATTGGTACTGTGTCCGTTCCGTTCACTGTGATTATTCAACTTTTTGTCATGAAGCTTCTACCTTTTCTTTCATTTGAGGTTGAGGAACAACTGGCGTATATCGTAAATTTGATTCGTTTGCCACGTGTCGTACTAGCTGGACTTGTAGGTGCTTCTCTTGCGTTAGCTGGAGCTGCCTTCCAAGGACTACTCAGAAACCCGTTAGCAGATCCCTATACATTAGGGATCTCATCGGGGGCTTCCGTTGGAGCGGTTGTCACCATCTTTTTTAATTTGTCGATACCCTTCCTCTCCCTTTTTACCCTTCCATTCATGAGTATCGTCGCTGCCTTTATCACAATTTTTTTGGTTCTTATTTTTACAAAGAAAATTGATCCGACGATGAAGGTGGAAACGATTATTTTAACAGGCATTATATTTAGCTCTTTTTTAGGAGCAACGATATCCCTCATGATAGCGCTCACGGGTGATCAGCTTCGCCAAATCATTGGTTGGTTATTAGGAAGTGTCGCGATGAGAGGCTGGGAACATGTATGGATATTAATTCCGTTTTTCCTCGTTGGCTGCATCGTTCTGTTATGGAATGCAAAAGAGTTAGATGTATTAACCTTTGGGGAAGAAAAAGCACAGTATTTAGGTGTGAATGTTCACCGGCGTAAAATGATGATCTTGCTGGCAGGTTCCATTGTGACTGGAGCGGCAGTGTCAGTATCCGGTACGATCGGATTTGTAGGTTTAGTCATCCCCCACTTTGTTCGTCTTATATGGGGACCAAGCCACCGACAATTGCTCATTTTATCGATCGTCTATGGGGCCGGCTTTCTTATTTTAGCTGATCTGATTTCACGCACGATCATTGCACCAACAGAGCTGCCAATTGGTGTTATTACAGCCCTTTTTGGCGCGCCAGTCTTCGGACTCGTGCTTATGAAGCAAAAACGTGAAAGAAGTGGTAGGCTATGATTGAAGTTCGCTCATTAACAGGAGGATACGGAAATAAGGAGATTATTCGTAATGTCACTTTTTCCGTGAAGCAAGGGGAAATGTATGGTATTTTAGGACCAAATGGAAGTGGGAAGACGACGCTTTTAAAGATGATGACTGGTTTGCTGCCGTATCAGAGAGGTTCCATTTCCATCGCTGGGAAGGAGCTTAGCCAATACTCAGCGAAAGAGCTGGCACAAACGACAGCCGTTTTACCACAAATGTCTATGCAGTCTTTTTCCTATTCTGTTAAGGAAATTGTTTCTTTAGGTAGATATTCTCATCAACAAGGAATGTTCAAATCGTGGAGTCCGAACGATGAGGAGATTGTACAAGAAGTAATGGAATTGACAGGAATTAAAAACTATGAAAACGTCTTCATTGAACAGCTGTCTGGAGGCGAACGACAGCGAGTATTTTTAGCACAGGCACTTGCCCAGCAACCGAAACTACTACTATTAGATGAACCGACGAATCATTTAGATTTGGCGTTTCAAAAAAGTATGCTTGATACGCTCAAAACATGGACGATTGAAAGAGGTCTTACTGTATTATCAATCTTCCATGATCTAAATTTAGCTAGTTTATATTGTGATACATTACTATTATTAGCAGATGGTTCCGTACAAAAGGTAGAGCAGCCGAGTAAGGTCCTAAGCGAGAGGAATATTACAACGGTATATCAGACGAAGGTGCAAAAAATCATGCATCCACATGTGGCAAAGCCACAAATCGTCTTACTACCAAATGTTGCTGAGGCATCAAGTCAACCCCACTTTTCCCTTGACTTAGTAGAAAGAAATGATGAAAAGGTCGTCATACAAACTTCTAAGCCAGTAAAGGTTATGTCTACGGCAATAGAAGGGGAGGCAGTAGGGTGGTTTACAGCCTTTTTTCTATCGCTAAAAAACGATCGAGTGCAGTCTAGTGAGATGCTCACACGATTGATTCAAAAGGAAGGGCTAATCGTAGAAGATACGATTGCTATGATGACGCCTCGCTCTTGTCATCATATATCTTCTAGCTTTTATGATGAGGGGAAAATTTCATTCATGATGGTCGTGTCGTTAACGAAAGGGATTGAAAAAGGTTCCATTAGTGTTGACCATATCATGATCTTTTTTAATGGATATTTATCTGAAGCAACATTTCTTCAAGCGTTCATGGCTGTAACTGAAGCAAAGGCTGCAATAAACTGTGGAAAAGAAGAGTCCCAATCATCTAATTATTCATCACCAAGTATCACCGTTGCTGCAACGCAAATGGGCGAGCGACTTCGTGATGCAGGACCACATTCACCGATAGGAAAACGCATAAAGTCAAGTATTGATGAGAGTATAAAGGAAGCAAAAGAGAACAAATGAATGGGAGGATGTAAGATGAGGCTATACACAAAAGGTGGAGACAAAGGGAAAACGAGTGTCATTGGAGGACGCGTCGATAAAGACGATCTTCGTGTTGAAGCATATGGCACTATAGATGAAGTGAACTCGTTCGTCGGTCAAGCACGCTCACATCTTGAAGCAAAGAAATTTGATGATATTCAAAAGGATCTTGAAAAAATTCAGCATGAATTATTTGATCTCGGTGGAGAATTAGCTACTCTTGATAAAGATCGCGAAACCGTATTTACAAACGATACGATTGAGTATTTAGAAAAGCGTATTGATGAGTATACACAAGAAGCACCCCCGCTTCAGCGCTTTGTTCTACCTGGTGGAACAAAAGGCTCATCTAGCCTCCATATTGCGAGAACCGTTACTCGACGAGGGGAAAGACTAGTCGTTCAGCTTTCTAAACTTGATGAATCGACATCCGCTTTAGCGTTAAAATATTTAAATCGACTGTCAGATTATTTCTTCGCTGCAGCAAGAGTCGTAAATATTCGTGATGGTGGGAAGGATGTCGAATATATTCGCAGTAAAAATGTCTTTTCTCCTAAAAGCGATAATTAAAGCGAGCCACTCATGTTGTGAGAGGATTGTACACCGTTACCCGTTAATGGTGTACTTTTTATGTAACGGAGAATAAACGAAGTTAAATGAAATCCATGAGGGGAAAGAGGGGGAGAAGTCTCTATCTTCTGTGGTCTATCGAAACTGAAAAATTTTATTCGAGAAATAAAATTCGTATGATGGAGGCTAGGATGAAAACAACTATCTATATGGTGAGACATGGCGATTCACCCAAAGTAGGCAATGAAAGAACAAGAGGATTAACGACGAAAGGAAAAAGAGACGCCAATGAAATAACGGAATTATTGAAGGGGGAAGAAATTGACATTTTCCTTTCAAGTCCCTATGACCGGGCAATCTTGACGATAGAGGAGATGGCTCAACGTGCAGGGAAGGAAATCGTCGTGAAGGAAGATTTGAAAGAAAGAGTGTTTTTCCATGACGACAACCGCCATCCTGACAACGAATTATTTCCCGTATTGGAAAAATCATTTTCCGACCCTACCTATTCACTACCAGGTGGTGAATCAAATCAAGAGTGCCAACAGCGAGCGGTGTCTGTTTTGAATGAATTATTAACTGAACATCAAGGAAGAAAAATGGCAATAGGCACTCACGGAGCGGTTATGACCTTAATGATGCATCATTATGACAAGCAGTATGATTTGAGCTTTCTCCTGAGTACATCGAAACCGGATGTATACAAAATGGAATTTAATGGTCAGGATTTAGTGGATGTCCAAAGGCTATGGCATAAAGAGTAGTCATTTCGCCGTTCTTATCTTCAAGTTCATCAGGGGGAAACATGGTTTATTATACCTGAAATCCTCTATCGACTCGACATCCGTTATGCTGCATGAAGGGGTTGGTTCGGTCGAAAAAAGGTTGATTTATTCCATATCTAATCTATTCAAGTACTTCATTTTAAAAACTCTCCTTTATTTGGAGAGTTTCTTTTAGTCAGAGCATTAATTAGAGGCAATCCACGATGAAAGCTTCAGTACCCTCCCACTTGCTGAAACGAATCGTATGGGACGATTTTCACGCTTCTTTTAAGGAGGTGACGAAGTTACTATTTTTCCACGATGAATTTCTCTCTATTTCTAGTTTTGAAATCTTATAAACTCTTTTTCTGGAAAAATCTTGTTAATAGCACTAATTGTTTTTCTATGCAAAAGAAAAGGCTATCTTTAACTAACACAAGTACAGATAATAAATCTACTTAAGAACCTTCCAATCTTCGTAAGTATTCAGATCAATACCTAAATTATTCGTTCTTAACCATTCAAAAGCTTTTATAACAAGTGGGGAGGCATTGTCCAACGATACATCATTTTCAGATACCCATACAGCTCCAACAGAGTCTTGTCCATTAAATTGTGCTGGAACGCTTAGCTCTCCAGCTATTTCTTTAACAGAATAGTAAACGGCAATATGGTGCACATTAGTAAAATCTCTCCATGACCAAGGCAGTTTAAAATCGATTACACCGATATTTTCCTTGATTTCAATTTCTAAACCTGTTTCTTCAAGAAATTCTCTTTTCATAGCTTTAGATAAAGCTTCACCCTCTTCTAAGCTTCCTCCAGGAAGGTCATATCTATTTATATAAGGACCTCTGTTCTTATTTACCACCAATAATTTGTCGTCTTTTAGTAAAATCCCATATACACCAAAAGCCGTGTGACATTTTTTTTCTGACACAAAAAACCCTCCAATTTTCTAAACTTGTTCAATTAATCTAGTTTAGGAATTCCCTTCATCCATTATATGTTAAATAGAAGGTGAATCAATAGCCTCCTCTAGATACATCGTTTGAGCATCCCTTTTCCTCAAAAAGTTCATTCGTCACGATTATCCAATTGATTGAAATTTAAAGGAAGCAATATCTTATCGAGTTTGCCATATCTACATAGAAACGAACGAGTAATTGAACTTAAAATACGATTATTATAAAAAAACTAAAGAAAAATTAAACTTCATTAAACCTTCAATATTTATCAGTAAAATTTAGTTATTGAAAACGATTAGAAAGGGAGGAAGTTCAGTGAAATGGAAAGGGTTAGGGATCATATCGCTAGTACTGTTTGGTTTGGCTGCCTGTTCTGAAATCGATACAATGAAAAATACAGAAGAATCTACCGATATCCAAGAAAGTAAAGAACCTATCATATTAAAAGAAGATAATAAGAATGAATTTATGATAGTGGCTAATGAGAGAAAGCATACATTTACAAAAAATTCATCCATTGAAGCTTGGACATTTAATGGTTCCGTTCCGGGCTCACAAATTCGTCTTAAGCAAGGAGAGGAAGTGAAAATTCATTTAAAAAATGAATTACCTGACCCCATTACTATCCACTGGCATGGAATTACAGTGAATAATAATATGGACGGTATCCCTGGTGTCACTCAAAATGCCGTTCAACCAGGCGATACTTATACGTATCGCTTCACCCCTGAAGACCCAGGAACTTACATGTATCATACTCACCAAGATGGTGTAAATCAAATGGATAAGGGATTAGCTGGGTCTCTTATTGTCGAACCACAAGAAGCTGAACAGCTGGATAGAGATTATACACTCGTTTTAGATGAATGGAACACTAACAGCGATGAAAAGCTGGGAGGGATGATGGAAGGAATGATGGAAGGAATGATGGGGAACATGGATGCTTATGACATGTATACAATAAACGGGAAAACTGGAGAAAGCATTAAACCTCTAGAAGTGAAGGAAGGAGAGAAAGTTAGGATTCGTTTAGTGAATGTAGGGTTCATGTCCCATGCATTTCATCTCCATGGACATGAGTACAAAATTGTTGCTGTTGATGGTCAAAAAATAAATGAACCAAAAGCAATTGAAAATAAACTGATTTCTGTTGCTCCTGGTGAGCGATATGATATTGAATTCACTGCTGATAATTCAGGGGATTGGTATTTAGAACGACATGGAAACGAAGAAGGTACGGAAAATATGAAAATACAAATTAAATATAAGAATGCAACAGTAAATGAAGATCGGTCCAACCAGCAAGTTGCATTACCTCATTTCGACTATACATCCTATGGAGAGGCTTCTGATAGTCCTTTTGCACTCAGTCAGGTATATGATGTTGAGTATACGATGGACTTAAATACAGAAATGAAAAATCATGAAATGGCCTATACGATTAATGGAAAGACATTTCCGAACACGGAAAATATTCAAGTGAAGGAAGGAGAGAAAGTAAAAGTTACATTAAGGAATAATTCGATGATGGATGATCATCCTATGCACTTACATGGACACTTCTTTCAAATAATAAGCAAAAATGGGAAGTTAGTTGAAGGATCTCCTATCATCAAAGATACCGTGAATTTAACTCCAGGTGATGAATATGTTATTGCATTCGAAGCTGATAATCCAGGTGATTGGCTTTTCCACTGTCATGACCTTCATCATGCTTCTGCTGGCATGGTGAATATGGTGAAGTATGACAATTTCCAGCCTGATTTTGAACTAGATCCAAATGCTAATAATAAACCTGAGTAATAGTGAATTTTATTTTATATAACCATATTAATAGAAAAACGCATTACGAATTTTAATCTGTCGCCCTCCAAATAGGAAAAAACATTTAGAACGTCTTTTTACTAGGATAGTCTAAATGTTTTTTATGGGTTTAAACGAATGTAAGTAATCTGCTGATTATAAGTTATCTTGTAAAAGCAGTCTATTCCGATTGTAATAACTGGTTTTTATTTCAAGGGGATTTTTGAGAGGGTGAATGCTAGAATAAATGTTGGAAGTGGTTTCATTTCATCCTAATAGAAATAGAAAGGTAGATGTTGATAGAATGGGAAAACGATTAAAAGCATTCATTGTCTTTATCTTTATTTTTTCACTTGTGTCACCTTCAATTAGAACCGGGCATGCAGCAATAAAAGGTGATGTTGTCTTAAATGAAATTGCCTGGATGGGTACGACGGTAAGTAGCAATGATGAGTGGATTGAATTGTATAATAATACAAGTTCTACTATTTCTTTAGCAGGATGGACATTAAGCGCTACGGATGGTTCACCGACCATTACGTTAAGTGGTGTAATTGAAGCGAATGATTATTACCTTTTAGAACGAAGTGATGATCAAACGGTAGCCAATGTATTGGCAGATTTGATCTATACAGGAGCATTGAGCAATACGGTTGAATCGCTTGAACTAAGAGATGAGAATGGTAATTTAATAGACAATGTTTCAAGTTGGTTTGCTGGAGACAATAATGAGAAAGCCACAATGGAAAGGGTCGATCCAAACGATGCTTCTATTTCAACAAACTGGGTTAGCTCAACTGTCGCGTATCAAGAAGGCTTTGGAACTCCTAAACAACTAAACTCTGCTTCTTCAAATGATCTGATTGGATGTAATACGACGACAGAACAATTAAATAATGTATCAAATGAGTTAGGAGCCATTAATGTCTATTTTAATAAATGCGCTTTAGTTGAGTATGCTGATGAGAATAATGAAGCCAATTATAACGTGAACCTAGAAACACGATTAATTGAACGCTTAAATGAAGCCACAACAAGTATTGATATGACTGCTTACGAAATTAATCTCCCAAAAGTGGTCGATACGTTACTACAGAAAGCTAGTGAAGGGATTGATGTTCGCTTCATTGCTGATGCTAAAGATGCGGATGACCCTCACAATTTAGAGCGGTTTGAATTAATGAGACTATACGTTGAAAAAATGGTGAGAGGTCTTGATGGTGTCATTGGGACGGCCGACGATATTCACGTATTTTCAGATTCACCTATGTTTGTCGTCGAGGACAGTGTAAAAAGAGTAGAGTATGGTTTACCTGCTCAGTTCAGTGACGTTCCTGAAGTGACCGTTCAACTTAGCAATGCTGTATATACGGGGCATATGTTTGTAGATGCTGAGCAAAAAGACGTGAACGCTTACTATTCACCAAATACTCAAATGCATAATAAATTTGCGATTATTGATGACCGTTGGGTTTTTACAGGAAGTTGGAACTATACAGTAACGGGTTTATACGGAACGGATGAAAATATGGAGAATGCGGTATTAGATGGGAATCAGCAACATGTTGTCGAAGTTCACAGTCCAGACCTTGCCAATATTTATGAGGTTGAATTCAATGAAATGTGGGGAAGTAATACATTGACTCCCGATCCACTGAATGCGAACTTTAACACACGAAAAACGGATAATACGAAGCATTTTGTCGAGATTAATGGGAAAACGGTTGAAATTTACTTTTCTTCAGGTGACAATGCGTTAGGTCGTGTTCAAGAGCTAATTAAAAATGAAGCGGATCAAAGCGCTTATTTCACAATGTTTGCTTGGAGTGACCAACAAGTATTAGATGAATTAAAACATAAGTGGGAAGGGTCCTATACTGATTTAACAGGAACGCTTACAGGCTTTGATGTAAAAGGAGTATTTGATGCTAGCTATTGGAATCAATGGTGGTCAGCAAGTGTCGACATGACTGGTAGAACGGCAACACAACAAAGTGAAGGGAATCCAAATACACGTTGGGCAAATCCTGCACCAGTTTATAAAGACAACGAATCAAGAAAACTGCATAGCAAAACGATGCTAATTGATGCAAACTCCACAAGTGATCCGACCGTCATCTTAGGATCAACGAACTGGAGTGAAAATGGAAACAATGTGAATGATGAAAATATGTTGATTATTCACGATGAATCAATTACAAATCAATTTCTTCAAGAATTCAATGCTCGATATGAAAATGCGGGTGGTTTTTAACTTATTAAAACCGGAACTCCTTGATGGTAAGTAATCTTTACTATCAAGGAGTTTTTTTGTAGAATTTGAGCTTCTGTGCTTTTTCTTAACCTTTATAAGGAATAGGCGGGGTTTTACAGGATGGGTTGTCTTTTTCTATTATTCTACGTTTTTTACTTATTATGACGATTACTCGATTTTCCAAACTAATGTAATACTTCCCTTCCCACCATGAACACCTATTGTTTGACTTATCGGCCCAATAAGAACGTCAATATCCTTGTATTGAGTTAATAATCTTTCTTTTAATGATTTTGCCTCGTCTATAACATCAGCATGTAAGACCTGAACCTGCTTTATTATATTCTTTTGTTTCTGTAAATCAAATTGGTTTAAAATAGTGTTGATTGCTTTCTTTTTGGTACGAGCTTTCCCATATAACTGAACCGTACCGTCCTTAATCTGTAGAATCGGGTGGATATTAAATATACTCCCAATCATTTTTTGAATAGCGTTGATTCGTCCCCCTTTGTAAAGTTGTTCAATCTTTCCGACTAAGATGAAATTTTGATAGTTTGTATGCTCTTTGCGAAGTATATCCCCTATTTCTTTGGCACCTAATCCATTAGAGTGTAATTTCATCCCTTTTTCAATCATCATTGTTAGTGGATAAGACAAGATTCTTGAATCTATTACCTCGACTGGAAACCCCGTTAGTTTAGCTGCAAGGTTGCTCGCATTATATGTTCCACTCAAGTCACTTGATAGGTGGACTGCTATCGCTTCATCATACTCCTGTTTTAGTTTCGTGTATAACTCAATAAAATCTGATAGTGCAGGTTGTGAAGTTTTCGGGATTCCGTCCATATCATCCATTTTTTTATATAATTGTTCAGCTGATAGATCGACCCCATCTTTATAAACATGGTCATCAAATGAAATATTCATAGGAATAATGAACAAATCATTATGTTTACGAACTTTATCAGGTACGTAGGCAGAACTATCTGTTATCCAAGCTATCTTTTTCATTATGATCATCCTTTATAAGTAATTTATAGAAATGTAGTTGTAGATGAAGCACTTGCAAATACTTTATCACGAAAAAATAAATTGTACAAATCATTTAAAAAACTATACATTAATTATACAAATTGTGATAAGGTTGTAGTGTGTTAGTTTATTAGTTTGACATTACGAATGAATATAAAGGAGTGAAAATTAATGCTAACCTCTTTGTTAGTTGCTTTAATTTGTGTAGTTATTTACATGACCTTGTTTTGGGTAGTAGCGCAGTTGAAGAAAGATTTATCCATTGTTGATATTGCTTGGGGAGGCGGTTTTGTAGTTATTGCAATCGTCTTGTTATTTTTCACTAAGGAATACACTAGTAGGCAAATGATTGTTACATCATTAGTATGTATATGGGGATTTAGATTATCTATATATCTATATTTACGAAATAAAAATACTGGTGAAGATTACCGTTATAAAAATATGCGAAAAAGATGGATAGAACAAGGGAAAAGCGTGGCACTAACTAGCTATATTCGAGTCTATATGTCCCAGGGAGTTGCAATGCTTTTGCTCTCTTTTCCTATTGTGGCAGTTAACGCGTGGGATACGGGAAGTAGTTTAGGGTTATGGGATTATATTGGGGTTATGGTATGGACCTTGGGCTTTTTGTTTGAGGTTGTGGCAGACAAACAATTATCAAATTTTAAAAAAGATCCACGAAATAAAGGAAAAATAATAACTTCAGGAGTGTGGAAATACTCGCGTCATCCAAACTATTTTGGTGAATCCGTTTTATGGTGGGGAGTTTTCCTAATTGTAAGTTCTGTCACATTCGGGTGGACTACAATTATAGCACCAGTCGCACTCACATTTTTATTAGTAAAGGTTACAGGTGTCCCACCTTTAGAACGAAAATATATGCAAAAGCCCGAATTCCGGGAATATGCAAAAAGAACCAGTATGTTTATTCCTTGGTTTCCTAAAAAACAAATTGGAAGTTAATTAATTGTATATGAATTTCTAATAGCACTCATGTATGGTGAATGAGTGCTATTAGATTATTACTAACTTGTTTCTTTCTACTTAAATTGTAGAGAAAAGTTAAACCAATAGCTTTCACAATACATTACTTTAAATAGATGATAAATGATTGTTTTTACTTATTAGCAAAGAATAACGGAATTGAATGATTCAATAGAACACGCTTTACAATGGAGAAAAAAATAATCGGGAAAGTTCTCGATTTCTTCCACCTTTAACTTTTTGTCTAACTCTTGTATAGTGTTTATATACTATTGTAAACTTTTCCATCATCATGAAAGTTAATTTAATGCAAACTGAAAGTGTGAGAATTGAATGTATAATATTAGAATTGCATCAGAAAAAGTAGGAGTGACCCCTGTAACTCTTCGAGCATGGGAGCGTCGTTATGGTTTAGCGCCTTCATCAAGATCTGAAGGTGGTCATCGCATGTACTCAAATGACGACATCAGAAAGCTAATCTGGTTAAAGAAACAAATGAATCAAAAGGGAATATCTATCTCTAAGGCAGTAGAACTGCTATCTAAACAAGAAGAAAGAATGTCTGTTGAACAAAAAATGATACAAAAAGATCAAGAAATAATAGATCCTTTATTCAATGCCTTAACCTCATTTGAACTTAATCAGGCGCATTCTATTGTTGACTACAGCTTTTCTGTCTATCATTTTGATAGGGTTTTTGAAAAACTATTTTATCCTTTGGCTACAAGGATTGGTAACGAATGGGCAGTAGGCAATATAACTGTTGCACAAGAACATTTTGCCTCGCAATTTTTGCTACAAAGGTGCTTTAAAATAATGGATATTTTTCCGATTCAACCTCAGTTACCGAAGGCTATAGCTTTTTGTCCTGAAGGTGAGCATCATCATCTCGGTTTAACCATTTTTACGTTATTCTTGCGAAAGAAAGGTTTATGTGTTTTATATTTAGGGCCAAATACACCAGAAGATGGTCTTGATGAACTCATTGAAGAGCAGCAAATTCAATATGTCTGTCTCTCTATCACAAGTAGTAATGATGATAAGTCGCTTATTTCATTTATTGAAAAGTTAAAGAATAAACACTCGTCTCTTCAATTTATTCTTGGAGGGAAGGGGACTCAACAGTTAGATAAATCAGATAATTATAAAGTACTTGATCATAAGCTGGAGAGTTGGGAACAGTGGTTTCAGGAAGATATCCTACCTGTTTCTTAATAAATTATGTAACTTAAAAACAGTCGTTTATGATTGTATGGTATTGGCTAGTAAAGAAAACATACTGCTGCTTCAGACATTTTCTTTACTAGCCAATTATTAAAGTTGTCATTATAGTTGACAGCAATAGACCTCGTGTATTACGAAAGAGTGTAGGGAAGGAATCACTCAATTAATGAACAGTCAAATGATAAAATAAGAAGCATTGTTCGGATAAAAATATAAAGAAACGCCAAAATAGACAACATTTGTTTATTTTGGCGTTTCTTTTCGTTTAGTTAAGGATGTTTCACTCGTTTTATCATGCTCTCTATAGTTAAATAAGGTATGATGTGCTGTTCTCTGTTCAGCAATAGTGGTGAGCGTAAAGCAGTAAGGTAAGTTCTTTTAAAAAGATAAATATTTTAATTTTCTAATCATTAAAAGGGAATTAGTTTAAATGCATGGAAATATATATTAACAAGCTAAAGGGGGATTGAGAATATGCAAACCGCAACGACAAATTCAAGAATTGTGCAAAGCGAGACGCAATTGACACCTTCTTTTCGATTGGATACGAGAGAGTATAGTGCAAAAGAACGCAACAAGTTTGTAAAGGAAAACACAGTTCGAGATTGGAGTCAGCTTAGCTGGAAGGATATTGGTCGTCCGTTTCAAGTGACATCATACGCAAAAGAAAAAACAAACTGGGAAAAAGAAAAAGGTCAAGCCCTCCCCGTTCACACTTCTTGGGAAATGTTTAACCGATCGTTTCACGAGTGGTTTGTTAAAGATGTTCCAACTGAAATGAATGTAGCTAAAAAACAGTTTTTTTCATCCCTCACTTCATTCAAACCAAAGCAAATCTCCAGTGCGCTAGGTGATCTAGCCAGAATCCATTTCTGGAATTATGCTCATCGAGTGCAAGATGGTATATGGGACCCAAGGGGAAAGCGGGCTCTGTTTGAAGGGCTAGATGTTGAAAAGCCTAGAATTCTCTTTTTAGGGGCAGCGGAAGGATATGAAGGAATGCAGTTAAGCGCGATGTATCCAGGGGGCGAAGTCGTTTTAGTCGATTACGATGCTTTCTGTAAAGATATTCGCTTCGGTGAATTTCCAGATTCCTATCCATTTTTAGGGGAAAACCCACAAACAGGTGGAAAAAAAGTATACCACAAGGATGATTTTAACGTTACGTATCTTGTGGAGGATATCCGACAATTATCGTTCGGAAAAGAATTTGATATTGTGATTAGTGTTGGTTTACTAGAACATTTTCCTGATGAATTGAAACCTGATGTTGTCGAATGGCACCGAAAATTTCTTAAGGATGATGGCTACATTATCATGACAACACCTCGAGCACAGTTACGATCGAAGCTATATTACGAAATTATGTCTGATGTCATGAACCATACGTACAGGGAATTAATGACACTGGAACAAATGGGGCTGTACGTATATGAAAACGGTTTAGATATATTGAAACATGGGTATATTAAAGTTCATAATGCAATCATTGCGAAACCTCGATAAAATCTGGTGATGATCTCACTAGGTTTTTTTTGAGGAACTATACAAAAGATAAAAAACATGATATGTTAAAGTGCGGTGCCAATATGGCGGTTATACTGAGAGGAAGTGTTACATATGTACGATTTTCAAGCAGGAAAGGTGGAAGTCTTCAACGTTGATCGTGAAGCATCTTTTGGATTCTTTTTACAAGATCAAGATTATGATGGTGACGGTATTTTACTACATTACTCTGAAGTTGTCGGCGATGTAAGAGTCGGCGATGATGTGGAGGTCTTTTTATTTCATGATAAACAAGGTCGCTTAACCGCAACGATGAAGATACCAGCAATTGTACAAGGGACGTACGGATGGGTAGAGGTCGTTGATGTTCACCCTGACTTAGGTGTATTTGTTTCAATTGGAATTTCTAAAGACGTGCTTATTTCAGCTGATGATCTCCCACGCTTCGTAGAATTATGGCCAGCAAAAGGTGATCAATTGTATATTACGTTAGAAACAGACAAGAACGGCCGAATGTATGGCAAGCTAGCGACGGAAAATATTATTAAGGAAATCGCCACGAATGCTGAAGGTAAACTATATAATCAAAAGCTAAAAGGGAGAGTATACCGTTTACTAAGAGTTGGCACATATGTACTGTCGGAAGAAGGGTATCGTTGTTTTGTTCATGAAACCCAGCGTACAAAAGAGCCACGTCTTGGAGAATTAGTTGAGGGGCGTGTTGTAGATGTGAAACCGGATGGGTCCATCAACCTATCCTTTCTCCCATTTAAGCAAGAGAAAATGGGCGGTGACGCCGAAAAAATATATGAATACATGGCGACACGAGGCGGAGCTATGCCATACTGGGATAAAACCCAGGCGGACATTATTCAAGAAATTTTTGGGCTAAGCAAAGGGGCGTTTAAGCGTGCCTTAGGAAAATTAATGAAGGATGGCCGTGTCTATCAAGAAGACGGGTGGACCTATTATTCCGAAAGAAAGTAAATTAAAAACGAACTCAAATGAGTTCGTTTTTTTGTTAATGCAAACAGCTGAGTAGAGGTCGATCGGAAGGAATGGTGTTGAATTTGCAACAAAGAGTTGCGATTGGGAGTATTCCGTGTAGATTTGCAAATTATATAAGGGTTGAGGGAACTCTAAAGAAATCCAGATAGAAAGAAAGGATTGTCAAAGGTCCAATGAGAAAATAGACAAGGCACTCCATACTTAGTACAGAAATTCTCTGTGTACCTCTCAATAGATTTTTAATAGACGGAGAAATCAGTAATGGAAGGAGAAACTACTTATTTAAGGATTGAATGGAAAAAAGGAAGAATTCTGTCAAATAACTGTTGTATAAAGTAATGAAATAAAGGGATAGTCTAACTGCTCTTATTGGAGTGTAAAGTTACCTGAAGTAGTATCTACATATAAGTTATAATTTCCTTCCCCAATTGTGCCAATAATCAGGTCATTGGATTTTTCCTTATAGCTAACTCCATCAAGGTTGACAGTACCTTTTCCGGATCTACTTTCATAATTTATATATAGTGATGAAGGAGGTTTTGCATAGTTGATATCGACATTACCACTTGTAGTATTTGCTGTAATATTGCTAGATGCGTCTTTATTAGATAGGGATATATTACCAGATATTGTCGTTAGTGAAGAAGTGGTAACAGATTGGTTCTGTACGGTAACATTTCCAGACGCTGACTTTATCGCAATTTGATCAGCTTTTAACTCTTTTGTTTTTATATTTCCTGAAGCTGCTGATATAGTAAAATGATCAGCTTTTGATTCCTCTGTTTGGATATTTCCGGATGCAGCTGATACTATGATTTGATTCGCGCTTAATTCTTCAACTTCAATATTTCCAGATGCTGAGTGTACTTCGATCGATTCATACATTTTCTCGGGTACATTTACAGAAATACTTAGATCGACCATTGAAAAAAAGCCAATCTCAGAAGGAGGGTTCAAAAATTCTACCTCCAGGTTGTTCCCAAGTTCTCTCGCGACTAATATGAATTCATCCTTCATTCTTTCATCCACTTTTCCATCCAATTCAATAATGAAGTTATCATCTTGAGAAGGTGTGACTTGAATATCGGTTGATGCAAAGCGTATTTCGATATTATTGATCTTTTCATTTTTTATAATTTTTTGGTCATGTACATCCACCGTTTTAAACACCATATTATACAAAGAGCCTCCGGTCACATTAATCGAAACAGCTGTTCCAATAATGCCTATAAGGAATACAGCAAGTAATCCAAATAATAACTTTTTCATGTTACCTTTCCTCCTTTAATAATATAAATATTAAATTTGATATAGCGGAGAATAATGTTATATAGAAATTTTCCAGCACGAACCACTCCTAAACCTATTATTAATCCTAGGCTACATAAAGTCATGGCTAAAAAGAAGCTGACAGATAGATTCTGTAGGGGGTCAAAAAACAATAATAAGGGAGAAAGTATTAATGTAATTGCAAGTGTACATATGCTTAAATACACTCCAATTAAACCAATTACTGGTCCTAGAAGAAAGACAATGTTGATAAGGCTGAGACTTGTAGTAGCAATAATTGCATGCATAATATTGAAAACGGATTTGTCATTTTCAGCTACCTCAATCCTGTAATCTGCTAAAAGGTCACGCGCAATTTGTTCCGGATCTCCAAGCTCAGCAATTAACTCGTTCTCGATTTTCCCATTCTCTAGCCCAACATCAAAATGCTCAACATAGTCATACAACATTTCTTTACGAACCTCTTCAGGTACGCGTTCTAACAGAAGCTTGAGTTTCGTTAAAAACTCTTGTTTAGTCATGCTATAATCCCTCCTCTATAAATAAATCTACAGCGTTTGAAAATTTTCTCCATTCATCAATTAACTTTCTCATATAATCCCTTCCTTTTACGGTTAATGAGTAGTACTTTCTTGGTGGTCCTTCCGTTGATTCAGATAAATAGGTTGTCACATATTCCTCCTTCGTTAATCTTCTGAGTAGTGGATATAATGTTCCGTCCGCCATTTGAATTTTTTTTGAGATATTTTGGGCTAATTCATATCCGTATTGATCTTTTTTTGATATAAGGATAAGGACGCATAATTCTAAAACCCCTTTTTTAAATTGAACATTCAATATATGCACCTCCTATGTTGTTTATTATTAATCGGTGAGTTAATTACTGATTATTCTGATAAATTCTACAACTTAAGTATAATATCCAGTATTTAATAATGCAAGGTACTAAACTAAATTTAACTGCCCATATTTCATATATATAAAATGAGCAAAGAAATATTCCCTTAAAGGATTAGGTGAGGAGTAAAGTCACGACTTAGAATGATGAAATGTTTTGCAGAAATTAGCACTGTTTAATGGACTTAATTCCGCCAGTAAAGAGGAGGGAATAAAAAGTAAGGAGTCCAGTTCGACAAGTAAAGGGTTAGGAAACCAAAGTAATGTGTGTAGTTCGTAAGTAAAAAGAGGGGAATTGTAGGCATTCGTTGTAGTTCCGTAAGTAAACAGAGCAATATTGCAAGTGATTGCTGAGCTACTGCAAGAATATAATCGTTGGTTGTGTCAATTTCTTAAAAAGAAAAAATCGTGAAATGTCACGATTTTTTCATTAATAAGGATGTTCATTCGACTTGAACAAATTTCTTTTTAATTGGAAGTAATGTGCCGATAAGGGCGATAATCGCACATCCGACAAAGATAGATTGAAAGCCAGATAGGGCAACCGTGTATAAGGATGCAAAAACGATTAAATCAAACACTGAATCTAAAATAGACAGTAATGATATCGTGGTGGCTCTTACATGAGAAGGGATGATATCATTACTGATTTGTGAATAAATAGGGTACCGAATCGCTCTAACAAATTGCAGAACAAGAAAGACTCCTAACAGCATTCCTAATGAATCTTGGAAGTAGGCAGAGAGGAGTAAGCAACCTACGCTTAAAAAACCAGTTCCATACATTAATAATATAGATGAAAATTTATTGGTTAAATAGCCAATTGATCGTGAAGAAAAGAATCCGATTAAAGCCGCACAGGAATATAATATTCCTAAAAATGGAACGGGTAGTCCTTCGTTTGTCAATAATAATTGGACAAAGTTATCAAATACTGCGACTGCAGGGATAAATACTAATGTTACATTCATGAACATAATCAATAGTTGTGGTGTACGATATATTTCCTTTGCTCCTAATTTGAGTAGCTTCCATGGATGTTGAGTGCTCTCTGCAACTTTAGGAGGACTCTTAATCAAAAACAATAATAAGATGACAAGAAGTTGTGCTGCAATACTTAAAGAGATGAGTACAACAAACTGGTCATTTTGTAAATCCTTTGCATAAATCGCCCCAATAATAGCAGTGACTAGGCTAGAGATGAAACCAGCTGACTGGACCTTTCCCATTGCTGCATCCATTTTATTTTGTTCGCCACTTTCTTTAAGTGATTCATACAAAAGTGCTTCATCAGCTCCGGAGAAAAAGGAAGCGGATAGCCCACTTAAAGCGGATAATATATAAAAGATCCAAGAGTCATACGCAACCAAGAAGAGTGTGATTGAAAATAGCTTAATGATCGCTCCCGTAATAAATGCAACCTTAGGACCAAATCGATCGGCAAAGATGCCTGTTGGTATTTCACCTACTAATACACCGCTACTCCAGCAAAGTAATACAATAAAAATATCAGGTGCTGTTAGTCCTCTTTCGAAATAAAACAATGTCAGTATCGGTTGTAAAAAACTGACGGTACTAAAAAACTGTACCCAAAAAAGCACAGAAATATTGTGATTCGCTAATGATTTTAACTTCATTTCTTCTCCTACTTTCTACATATTGTAAGTCAATGTGAAAGAAGAAGAAGTGTAGGGTTAGCTGTTAGCTTCTATTCACTCCTTCTTCTTTTGAGATAGATCGTAGTGTTTTTAGCATGTTTGTTCCTCCTTTATGTTATTGTAAATTAGTATACAACAATTCTATATATTTCTACTAGAGTGAAAAATTATCTTGAATTTGACTTGGAGGGGTAATAGTTGACTACACTTATATTAAAGGAAGTGCAAGAGTTGGATGAAATGAAAGCCATTTATCCACTTTTAACACAACTTCGGACAACCTTAACCGAAAGAGAATTTGTTTTACAGACAAAAACAATGATTGAAGAAGGATATCGAATGTTAGTATTATATAAAGAGACTCATCCAGTCGCGATGGCTGGGGTCATTATGTTAACGAATTATTACGACGGAAAGCATGTTTATGTGTATGATCTTGTGACAGAACCATCCCAACGTTCAAAAGGGTATGGGAATAGGGTTCTTCAAGAGGTAGATAAATGGGGGAGTATGCGCGGTTGTGAAAAAGTGGTGCTATCCTCAGGCGTAAAACGTGAGGAGGCTCATCGTTTTTATGAAGAAAAAGGGGGCTTTCAAAAAGAAAGCTATGTTTTCCGTAAAAAAGTATAAGGGTAGGAATGATCATGAATATTTCATTAGAATTAATGTTATTTTACTTCACTTCTTTTTTTACATTGATTAATCCATTAGGGGTTATGCCGATTTTTATGACGATGACAGACTCCTTAGATGAGGCGACAAAGAGAGCAACGGCCAAAAAATCAACTCTTGTCGCTTTTATTCTGCTTGTCTTTTTTGCCTTGACTGGTCAAATCCTCTTTCGTTTTTTCGGCATTACTGTTGACTCATTAAAGATTGTGGGTGGCGTAATTTTCTTTTATTTAGGACAAGACATGCTACAAGCTCGACTTGCGAAAACGAAGGTAAAAGATTCAGAGGTGAAAAGCTATACGAACGATATCTCGATTACACCACTAGCCATTCCCATGATTTGCGGACCTGGAGCAATTACGAATGCGATTGTCTTAATGGAAGAAACGTCTACATTTGCTCAACAAGTTTTGCTGATTTTATCTATTGTTCTTGTTAGCTTTGTCGTGTACATAATATTAAGAAATTCGAGTAAGCTTTATCGATTTTTAGGGGAGACAGGTAATAATGTCTTAATGAGATTAATGGGATTAATTGTAATGGTTATTGCTATCGAATTTATTATTAGTGGGTTAAAGCCAATCATACGAGATATTTTTATGCTGAACTAAGGGTAGTTAATACGTTAAATTCTATTTGGGAAAATCGATGTCTAGAAGTATTGCAAGCAATTAATAGAGGAATAATTGGAAATAAAATGAAGAATGCTTTTCTACTAGTAGTAGGATTTAAATAAAGGGGGAAAAAGGCATTAATACTTTATCAATTAGAGAGCTAAATACACGTGAGGAAATTATAGAGTCATTTCCAGTAATGAATCAGTTAAGAACAGATTTGACAGAAGTAAGTTACCTGAAATTATTTCAAGAAATGAAGAAAGATGGATATCAATTGTTTGCATTATCTATTGAAAATGAAATAGTGTCTTTAGCAGGAATCGCCATGAGGGTTAATTTTTACAATAAACGTCATATTTATATCTATGATTTAATAACTTCTTCTTCTCATCGTTCTAAGGGGTACGGAGAACGATTATTAAACTTTATACATACCTTTGCTAAGGAAAGTGGGGCGGAGTATGTTGCGTTAGAGTCTGGTTTAAACAGAGTAGAGGCTCATCGTTTTTATGAAGAGAAATTAGATTATGACAAATGGTGTTATTCTTTTAGGAAAAAGATATAATCACACAACAGAGTGGTTCAAAAAGCCATACTGATATGAATCGTTGAGCAATTTGAAAATGTAATTAGTTCATTAGAAATTTTTGAAAATGGACTATTCAATATCTATCTGAGGATAATAGTATATATGGGGAGAACTTCAATGCTTATCTTTATCACAATAGCTGTATTAGTGTTTTTATTTGATTTTGCTAGAATTAGAAAACAGAATGATACGTTAATAGAACAAAATGAAAAGGTCATTTCTTTATTAGAGGAAATCAAAAACAAATAGAATAAATTCATTAACTAACGGGGCATTTCTGAAATAGAAAAGCGCCTTTTTATATTTTATATACAAAAGTATGGTATAAATAAACGGACAGCCGAGAGAACTAGAGAAGAGTACAAAGCCAAAGAATAAAATATTAAATATATGTTGTGATTTTTACAATGGTATTCGTAAATTTGATAGATGAATATATATTGATAGTCTGTCTGTTCATCTTTGGTACTATATTTTTTATAAAATTTTAATATATTACCTATTCAATAAATAATTTGCATTATCTCAAACTTAAATCTTCAGCAAATGGTCGTGCTTATTTGATTATTGGAGAAGAAGAGATATTTGAAATGGTTGGTAATAAGTTAAAGAATAGTAAGGTTGGCAAATACGGGGGATTTATGAATTTATTAGATACGCTTATAAGTAAAAAAATTAAAACAAGAGAAATACCAAAATGGGGCACTTATTTGAGAAGACAGTGGGAGAATGAATTTGCAAATCATTTAAGTGATGAGGAAAAGAAGTCAATACATCTTTATGATGAGGATGGTGTATGTGGATACCTATGGCATATCTTCAGTTATGAAAAAAAGGAAAGCTTAAAAAACAAATCAGCCGAATTAGCATTTGATAGGGAACTAAAGGAGTTCTGCTACGTATTTTATCAAAGTACTAATGATGCCCTAATTGTAGAGAACGCTTCATCGTTAAGAGCAATTGATTTAATAAATGAAGAGGATATATATATTACTAATAAAACGTTTGATTGGACTTTTGTAATAACCCATGAAACAGGGTGGTGTGGACCTTATTTCAGTATAAAGAGTTACTGAAGGTGAAATTCGTGACTTTTTGGATTTTCCTACTTTCAGTAAGTAATCAAGGTTGTTGTGCAGTTTAATCGCTAGGCATTTTAAATAATAAGATCCTATTTGTATTATGTATAATTTTTAGTGCTGTAAGCATTGGTGGACTTCTATATAGCTACATTCAAATTCGCGGAACCGACAAGGGTGCGGGAATTGCCTTTTATTCAATAGCTTGTATTTCGGTACGGCTCTTGGTATTGCTATAAGTCCATCTATAAAGAAAAGGAAAAATTAATATCGTTATAGTAGTTCAATAATAAGGGGCTTTAGTAAAAGATATAATGATAGGTTACTTTAAATTCAAGTTTTCGCTAATGAGACATGATTGTTTCCTCTGTAACTTGATTAAATGGTAGGTGCAGATTTTACAGTACTTAGTCCGTTGAAGCAAAAAAATGATTGGGAATGAGGAAAGAATGCTTCTATTTTTCTTTATAGCTTTTTTTAGTTTATTAGGTTATACTTTTCCCTATTATTATATTCCTATAATTGGAAGGGATTTTCTTTTTAATACAACGGGTAATTCCTTCGCAAACTGCTACATTGAGCTAGTAGATGTTCTATTCTATTTTCAGAGTGCCAAGTGCTAGATTATCCTATAAAGGGTAAAGTTTAGTGATGGACTACATAATAGAGAACTTTCCTCTTATGCTATGAACCTCTTGGATTTATACATCTGTTTATGCTTACGGCTATGTATAGTTTCGCGAATTCAAGCTAGCCAGTAGGAGGGAGTGTTTTTCGTTTCTTAAATAATAGGAATGATCATCTAGTTGTATATAACTGTTGGTGAAATAATAAAAATGTATAGGGGATGAGAAAATGAATTTGGTAGAAAATACTCAAACAAATAATCAATCTACTTTGGCCTTAACCTTGGGTATTCTTTCAATAATAATCCCGTTCATTGGGTTACTGATCGGTATTGCGGGAGTTTTCGTCTCAAGAAAAGCAATAAATGAAATCGTTCATACTAATGAAGGTGGAAAAGGATTAGCGACAGCGGGGTTCATTTGCAGCATAATGGGAATTTTTATTCAAATTCTCGTAATTTTAGGGTATATTGCATTCACATCCATCACATACACGGGGTAGTAGAAATAAGGAAACTCTGAAAGGGAAGAGTTTCCTTATTTTTTATCCATTCTATAATATTGTGAAATAAGAATACACTATTCAACGGTAAACGTTGTACTTTGTTTATATGGATTTTCGATTGCTTTCGACCAAACCGTTAACGTATAAGTCCCTGGTTCAAAGTTGGGAAGAGAAATGGAAGTTGACCATTCCTCAGCAGGCTGAAGCGCAATCTCTTTCGCAGTTTGGATGAATTCCTTTCCAGAAGAATACGTAAAAAGAAGCTTCCCTAATTCGTCATGAACCTCATAATCGAATAGTTGGGTCGTTGGAAATAACAATACTGCTTTTCGTTCTGTCTGATTTTTTAACGTGTATTGAAAGGTATTAGATGAGCTTGAATCTATCTTTTTGAGAGAAGGTTCAATACTTCCAGCAACGATTCCAGTCGATAAATTCGGCGATTCTGCTTGCTCTTCTACTGAATCATCCACTACTTTTTCCATAGGTGGACTCTCTGGAGTAAGCGAGTTACATGCAGATAATAAAAGTGTAAGTCCAATGATGAAAAATATCTTTTTCATTTTACAATAACACCTCCATTAAGGTAGACGCAGGAAAATAAAAAGAGTTACAAATGGATTCGTTGAAATTGAACCTGTTACGGTCCTTCTTTTTTAAAAACCGACTGAAAGTGAATGACACCATTTTATTCTTTCCAATCCTTTTGTGGTTATCGATTATTTTTCACGGTAGACAGACAGTACTGTTTTTTGTTACCGCCTTATGGATAGCAAGAAATAGGTGATCAATACAAATAAGGAAACCTTTTTCTTGAGCTATCATCTATAGGAAGGAACTTTATTTTTGATGGTCATTTTGCCAATGTTGATTAATAAACGTATCGCGACCGGATTTTTCTCTATCCTCTTTATACGCAGTCGGTTCATGTTTGTAATAATCTTGATGATAGTCTTCTGCCTCGTAAAAAGTTGTTCCAGCTAAAATTTCAGTGACAATTGGCTTTTTGAAAACACCAGAATTTTCTACTTTTTGTTTAGATTGGTCTGCCAGCATTTTTTGTTCTTGTGAATGATAAAAAATAGCTGTTCGGTATTGACTACCGCGGTCATGAAATTGTCCGCCATCATCAGTTGGATCAATTTGTGGCCAATATAATTCCAACAATTTTTCATAGGAAAATAGGGTCGGATCAAACGTAATTTGGACGACTTCGAAATGGCCTGTTTCTCCTGTTTTAACTTGTTCGTATGTTGGGTTTTTAGTATGCCCTCCCATATATCCTGACACTACCTTTTTAATTCCGGGCAGAGTATCAAACGGCTGCACCATGCACCAAAAGCACCCACCGGCAAATGTGGCTAATTGTGTTGTTTTCTCCATTGATTGTTACCTCCGTTACATGATTAAATGATATGTGCAGATTTTACAGTATTTAGTCCGTTAAAGCAAAAAAAAAGATTGAGAATGAGGAAAGAATGTGTCTCTTTTTCTCTATAGCTTTTTTTAGTTTATTAGGTTATACTTTTCCCTATCATTATATTCCTACAATTGGAAAGGGATTTTCATTTTAAATATAACGGGTGATTCCTTCGTAAACTGCTACATTGAGTTGAGCTAGTAGATTTTCTATTCTATCTTCAGGATGAAAAGTGCTAGTTTATCCCGTAAAGGGTAAAATTTAGTGATGGACTACATATTCGAAAACTTTCCTCTTATGCTATGAACCTCTTGGATTTATACATCTGTTTATGCTTACTGTTTTGTATAGCTTCGTGAATTCAAGTAAGCCAGTAGTAATGAAGGAGGGAGTGTTATTCGTTTTTTGAATAATAGAAATAATCATCTAGTTGTATTTTATTGTTGGTAAAATAATGAAAATGTATAGGAGATGAGAGTATGAAAGTAATCAAGTTAGCTGGAATCATGTTTTTATTAATGATCTTAAGTGTTGCGTGTAGCAATGAATCTACCTCAAAAGAAGCTGGTAAAGAAGAAGGAGATAAAAAACAAGAAATTACAAAGGAAGAACTAGTGAAAAAAGCACTAGAAAAAGAAATTACGAGTATGGAAATGGTGACTGAAGCAACATCAACAATCGAATCGAATGAACAAGAGATGACTAATTCGCTTACAATGGAATCAGTGAATGATACTTCTGTGGCGTATGCAAAAATGACTGATGTGGAAGGCGAAACAGAAATATATGCAGATGGCGAAACAGCTTATGTGAAAATACCTGAAGAAGAATGGGTTTATGGACCAATTGAGGAGTTAGGAGAAGATTTTTCTGCAGCTGGTTTTAATGAATCTTATCAAGACTATATTAAGGCTTTAGAAGAACATACAGATGTTTTTATAATTAAAAAAGAGGATAAAAAATATAATTTAGCTGTAGATAATTCAGATTTAACTAATGAAGATTTACTCAAATTCATAGAGGAAGTATTCTCGGAAAATGGATTCAATAAAGACATAACAGAGATCATTTCGTTTGAATATGTAACAACGTATGATGAGGAATTTTACTTGGAACATATTGAGTATGAAGTGAAATATGAGCAAACATTAGACGGTGAAACAACTACTATCGCATCGAGTCTTGTAGCAGATTATAAAACAAATGAAAAGGATAAAGTAGAGATTCCAACAGAAGTAAAAGAGAATGCTATTAGCGCTTATGAATAAACTTCTATATGAGGATGTGACCCTAAATAGGTAGTCACGTTTTACGATAATACCTTTTACGGTGTGAGTTCGAGTTTTTAACGGACTCATGCCTTTTCATTTTTCGTTTATTTATGTGTTGTCGAAGTAATGTATGTAATTCTGTAGTTTCTTCTTAAATTGCTCATTTCTCATTTAGTCTTTATCTAAACGATAGACTTCTAAACAACCCCATCCAATCTAGTTGGCGAACTGCTATCTTCTAGAAGAAGAAAATAGTCGAAAAAATGTATATTGTCAAAATGACAACGAAAGAATGGTTGAAGTGGTAGGGGGATTCATCGAACGTTTTTTGCATTTATGATCAGTTTTTATGAACCAAAAAGAGGTAGAATCCAATCGTTCTTTGAACATTACAAAAAAATATGATATTCTAATCATAGACAAACAATTCTGGCATACAATAAGAAAGAGCGAAGGTGCTGCTACACCGACGCTCTAACACAATAACGATTCCCTTAGTGGATCGGCCCATTAGAAATAGACCGCACCCATCATTTCAGGATAAAGGGCGGTCTATTTGTCATTCTTGTTGAAAGACAGTATCGACATTACGAGCCCAGCAAAGGCTACTGCAAACATCAATGATTCAAATACCGTCATAGGCCTCACCCCCTTTCTCGGAGATGAAGGCCGACCACCCTTAGAAATTTGTTATTGTTCACCAATTATAACACAAATCCACATTTTTCCGAAAAATAAGATTATGAACCATTATTCCTTTTCAGTGAAAAGTGCTTCTATGTGCCAACCTCATACTGCACCTATACTCATATATTTGAACAGTTGGTTTTTCAAAGTCCCAATGGTATAAAAGCAATTTACAATGCCGTTTTAAATAGAAAGCAAATTTGAAAACAAGGAATGAGATGTATAGCCATAAATCGAGTAAAACGATGAAAGGTCATCTGAACAATAGATTGCTGACTGAAATAATCAATGGGTTACTAGAACGAAATAAGCTAGGAACTAATATCACTTAAGAAAGAAATATAATAAGTTCACAAAAGTGGCACACATGACCTGATTGAAAGGGATGTAAGGTGCTATACTATAAGTGTAAAGAAATTAAAAAACATTATTACGTTAGGAGACTCAGCCATAATCATGTTCGTTCCATAGGGTGAGCGAAATGAGAAATCCCTTTACTAATAAGTGTAAGCGTTTACCGTACGTTTCATTGTACTTTTGGAAACATTGTGATCCTTTGCCAAGTTTTTTATTCAAGTTGTTACAGAAAATGAGTGTATTTAGTATCAAAAGGTAACGTCAAAGCAAAACGGTTTTCTGCAAAAATCCCGGTGGTCATGTTTAATAGTGTGACAAGTCATTTCTATTTTATTATGGAATAGTGAGGTGTTAGGGAAAGAAGAGAAACGTGAGTGTTGTGGCGATAGGAAAAACAAACAGTTGACAAAACTACATGAAGCAAAATGAATGGATATTGGATTTTATGTGTTATCTTTTTTATCCATTCGTTACAATCCTTATTTCATAGCTTCCTTTTTTGGCCAACCATGGAGACAGAAGTTGACCGTTCAGACTCAAGGTTAGCAGGTAAGGAAGTGAGAAGACTAGTTCAATCATTACAGTATTCTAGCTGAAAATGGTAAAACTTGAGCTTACTTCATGAATCGTCTATGGACTCGAAGGGATAAAGTGTAAAGTGAACGGGGAAATGGTTGATGTATTTATGTTAATAGTGGAACTAACATAAATCAGTCTAGGTAATATATTGATGAAAAATGAGTGTAGCGTGTAAAACAATGTACTGATTTTAGAATATGGTTGGGTCTCCTAACGTAATAAAAAAATGATTCCTTATCGTTAAGATAAGGGATTTTTTTATTCATAAAAATATTATCTAGATATTAACTACCTAAATAATGGTATAATTACTATAAATTGATGTTAATATCGCTTAGCAAAGCAATAGTGATAGTTGAGAAGGTTAGGTTATCTTTCCTGCTTTCGATGGCACGTTCATGTCAAGTATTTCACTTCCCTCATACAGTTATTGAAAACCACCTTCCATTTGAGAAAACGATAGAAACACAACAATCTGTTAAAATGCACTCGTGTCAATCAGAAAGAATTTGAGGAAAAGGCACCGTGAAGTAGTGAGCGATAAAAAACGAAATAATTGGGGGTAAAGATGGGTAAAGAAGAGCTTCTTTTGTTTAAATCTAGTTTGGCGAAAAATAAACCTGAAAGCATTGTAAATCGTGATTCTACTTGTCCTTTTTGTGAGACGGAGAGTTTAACAAATATACTAGACAGAGAGGGATCAATCATATGGTTGGAAAATAAATACCCTACTTTAGTAGATACGTATCAAACCATTATTATTGAAACGGATCAATGTGAATCAGAGCTTTCAAAGTATGAAGAGAGCCATCTTAGAAAATTGCTAAGATTTGCATTGAGAAAATGGCTTGATATGCAGAAAAGTGGGGATTATGCATCCGTAATACTATACAAAAACCACGGACCGCTATCAGGTGGAACGATAAGACATCCTCATATGCAAATTGTTGGTCTGAAAAAATTTGATTACAAAAATAAGATAAAAATGAAGCATTTTAGTGGCGATATTATTGATCAAGTTGGAAAGATGTCTTTAACCATTTCCGATTTCCCTTTAGTAGGGTTTACAGAATTAAATATAAAAATGGATGAACATTATGGGATCAACGATATTGATCAGATGGCCAAATATATGCAACATTGTACCCATTTTTTATTAAACCATATTGGATGTACTAGTTATAATTTGTTTTTTTACCAACTTGATGAGCACATTTACATAAAAATCATGCCTAGATTTGTGACGTCTCCCGTATTTGTCGGGTATGCTATTCCCCAACTGTCTGACTATAAAGAGGAGATTGTAAAAAATATGAAAAAATTATATTTTGCTGAGAGGACATACAGAGGAAGGTAAATAGAATGCTGTCACTCGATACATAATTCCTTTAAGAATATAAGTGACCTGAATTGATAACTATTCAAAGAGACACACCTCGGTTTTTTAATTCTTACTTAATTATTTACGATGTCAACGCATTACTTCATTGATATTTAAAGGAGGATTTCATGTTTAATCAATTAAAAGAAAACATCTCAAAAGTCATGATTGATAAAGAAGCTGAAATTGAACTAATGATGATTGCTCTTCTCAGTGATGGGCATATATTATTAGAGGATGTCCCAGGAACTGGGAAAACAACGATGGCAAAATGCTTTTCAAAAAGTGTAGAGGGCACCTTTAGTCGTCTGCAGTTCACCCCTGATACTTTGCCCTCCGATATCCTTGGCCAAGAATATTTTGACATGAAAACGAGTGATTTCAAGGTGAGAAAAGGACCGGTTTTCAGTCATGTTTTATTAATTGACGAGATTAATCGTGCCGTTCCGAGGACACAATCCGCCTTACTTGAATTAATGGAAGAGAAAAATGTAACGTTAGGAGGCGTAACGTATCCTCTACCAAAGCCTTTCATCGTGATTGCAACTCAAAACCCTTTTGATTCAATTGGTACTTTCCCCTTACCTGACGCACAATTGGACCGTTTTTTATTAACGATTCAGCAAGGCTATCCTTCAGTTGAGCATGAAAAAAAGATGCTTAAGCGATTTAAAACCTCCAATCCGATTGATACCATTCAGAGTGTTTTGACGATAGCCGATGTTATAAACATGAAAGAAGAAATGAAGCAAGTCTTAGTTTCAGATGATGTAGAAGATTATTTATTAGGGATTATTCAAAGGACAAGGAATCATAAATATATTGAGATCGGTGTAAGTCCTCGCGGCTCGCTTGCCTATATGAGAGCGATTCAAGCTCGAGCCTACATTCATGGTAGAGAGTTTTGTAATCCAGAAGATGTGAAAGAACTGGCCCTTCCTTTACTCGCCCATCGAATCGTGTTGAACGTAGAGGGGGAAGTGAAAACAACGAAAAGACATGTCATCCAGGAGATCTTGGATCACTCGCCAGTTCCTGTTGAGGCAAAATGAAGAAAAAAGTAGAGAAAACAATCTTTTCATCTTCTATTACTCTATGTGTCACGGCCCTTCTTTTTCTTATACTTAGCTTTTTTCCATACACCTCTGTGATGTTTTTATTAGCTCTGCTGATGATACTTGTATTATTCTCGCGAATTTACCTTTCTATCACCTATCGACAAATCCACTGGAAATTGAAACAATATACACTTTCCTCAAGTGTAGAAGATGTAGAAGAGTATTTCATCGAAGTGGTGAATGATTCCGCATTCCCTTTGTTTCAAACAGAAGTAATCCTTGAGAGTGAGAACGAAAAAAAGATGGTGTTTGTCGACGGTAATGAACAGGAAAGTAGCTTTCATAAGATGACCCTATATTTACGACCTAAATCGAGAAAGCTTCTTCGTTTTAAACTCAAAGCAAAGAGTAGAGGGTATCACACATTATCCCATCTTGAAATTGTATTGTATGATCCTTTCCGATTAACCGCATATAGACTGATTTATCCGGAGAGTCGATATCCTGAATTTGAGGTGTTTCCTCGATTTAATCAATTAAGTAAGCTGCATTTACAATCTTTAATCCCAGGGTATAAAACAACAACATTTTCTCCCTTTTTTGATGAAACAAACATCATTGGAACGAAGGACTATGAAAATGAAAGTTTTCGGCATATACACTGGTTAGCGACAGCGAAAGAAAATCGAATGATGGCTAAAAAATACGAAAGAGTCCATGGAAATGTTTACTCCATCCTCCTCAATTTCGTAGGGAATGGCTTTTTTCATCTTCGAAAGGACATGGAGGAGTTGATTGAATACACCGTCTCCATATGTACTTTATTAGCTAGGGACGGATGTGATGTTGAGTTATTTGTCAATTATTCCACACAAACGGAAGGTATTTTGCATGTGAAACATGATTCGAACAAGACTGATATTAAGAAACTCATTCAAACAACCACTTTAATAGATACAAAGGGCGTTTTCCTTTCTACGAATCATTTTTTTGATTATGTATGTCGAGTAAAAAATCCGCACTCCATAATGTTAGTAGTCGGGACAGCGTCCGAAGCTAGACGCATTCAATGGACCCAGGTCAAGCCGTAATGGAGGAAGAAAATGAAGAATAAATGGTTTATCATTGGTTGTTTATTTGTAATGGCCTCCTTGCTAAGTTTGCTGTTAACAAGTGTAACCTCTACGATCGCATATAACGTGAAATCAACATTTTCTTCCAATGATCCACCTTCAGAACAAAAATGGGAGGAACCAACGGATGAAGGTACTATGATTGAAAACGGTACAAATGGTAGAGAGGGAATTCCTACAGGGAAAAAAGTAGATTTTCCTTTTCCTGAAGAGAATTCAACTGACAAACTAACCCTATATATTTATATCATTCTTTTTCTTCTCATCGCTGTCACCGTCTATTTCGTCCGGAGAAGACATGTAAAGAAGAAAAAAATGGAGATGAGCCAAAACGAAATGTCCGTACCTGTAAAGAAGGAATCTAGTAAAGTAGAGGCGGTAGAAATAGATACTCACATAATAAGATCAGAAGAGCTTCATGAAGTTCGAGAATATGTGAAAAGATGGGAAGAAAATCTAGTAGACCAAAAGAGAAAAAGAGTAGCAGAGACGATTCAAGAATGGTTTCAAAGAATCAAAGGGCCAGTCGAAATTATTCCTATTTATGAAAAGGTAAGATATGGTTATGGGGATTGTACAGAGGCTGAGTTACAGTTACTGATAAAAAGGTTAAAAGAAAGATAACCTATAAATGAAGTGACCTGACCCCTAAATATTAGACATGGTTATTTCATTAGGCAACTTGGTAAAAATGAGTTCGGGATTGCACCGGACTCATTTTTAATTTAGCCTTCATCCGATTCGTATTGTAGTAGTGTATATATTTTTCTAATTCTAGTTTAAAATGATCCACACTTTCAAACTCTTTCAAATACAGAAATTCTGATTTCATGATCCATTACTGCGATGTCGTAACCGTTTCCTTTTCGAGACATACTTTGCACAATACCGCTTGATTGAAGTGTACGAATATATCGCTTCATTTGATAATGCCACCCTTGATCCGAGTGTATCAGTAGCTGATGAGCCTCAGGTAGACATTCTAAAGCTTTCTCTAACATTTCTGAAACAAGTGTATACGTTGGTCTAGAGCCGATTGTGTATGTAATAATATCACCGTTAAACAAGTCAGGGGATAAGTAAGTTTCTTACCAAATAATATTCACTCTGTGATGTCGGTTACTCATTTTTGATTCGGTGCTTCTGCCTTAAAATTACGTTCTAAAATGTTTGGGGCAACTTTACCGACCATCCCTTTATAAGACTTATATTTTTTATACGTACAACACATTACAAAGCACGTAGTATGATTTAGTAAAAAAATGAATCGCCCAAATTCAGATTCCGATTTGAAGGATGAAATTAAGCCGATATTTGAGGGAAATGAAGGTTGTTATGGCTATCGTCGCATTCGTGATGAGCTAGCGAATCGTGGTCGAAAGTAAATCACAAGAAGGTTCAGCGCATTTTGAAAGGGCTTGGTTTAAGCTAGCTTCACAAGTGCCTTCGAGAAATATTTATGCCTCAACTCATAAATTAGTTTTTCTCTGTCTCGTTTGGTGATTTTTCCTTCTTTTGAACTAAGGCATTCAACTTTTTTAAGTACTCATTTTCCATTTCAAGCTGTTTAATTCGTGCTTCAAGTACTTCGACTGATCCTTCAACTAGTGTTTATTTGTCTCTTTTTTTATGGATGAGCGCCCTTTTTTCTTTGATTGAAGGGCATCGACTCCTTGTGTTTCGAGTTGTTTTCTCCAAACACTAATCTTTAAAGGCCCAGGTATATTAAAAGCAGCTGCCGTTTCAAGAAAGGAAATACCGTTTTCAATCATGAAATTTAGTACGTGTAGTTTAAACTGTTGTGTGTAATTTGTATACCGTTTGAGGAAAGCCTCTGCACCATTCTGCTTATATTGCTTTATTCAATTGATAATAACTGTCTTTCTTACACCGACATCTTGGCCAATTTCTCGATAGCTTTCGTTTCCGCGTTCAAATAACGAAGAACGATTTGTACTTTTTCATCAGGTGTAACATAGAAAAACTGCTCCTCCAATTGTTAGATTATGTGTCTAACAATTGGGGGGCAGTTCAACAATCCTACGGTTATCTTTCTATAATGATTCCTGTAAGTGGAATCGTTAAGGTATTTTGTCTTTCATTTAAATCTAGCTTTCTTGAGACCATGGCTTGGACATTAGATACGGAAGCTATTTCCCCATCTCTCGTCTCCTATTGACCTATCTGTGAGAATGACTTGTCATGTGTTTATTTACTGATTTAGGGGATGTCAGAAACAAACCAGAGTACATTAACGCGATTCCGATCATGATAAAGATGCCGATATAAACCGACATCATGGTCGGGGCTAAATAAGCTCCAATGATGATTGTAGAGCGTGCGATTAAGTCGGCTCCACTAAAGGAAATATTGGAAAAAGCGGAGTAAGACCCTCTTTTATCATCCGGAATCATATTTGCTTGTTCTGTGTTACGTATAGGGGAATAGATTAACTCCCCCAATGTGGCGATCAAATTAAACAAAATCAGTATATACCATGTATTAGCAGAAGTGACCGTCACATAACCAATACCGTATAAAACCAGTCCAGTTAGAAGCATTGACTGATTGCTAAAGCGACGAGTGACTCTGTTTATCATAAACGTTAAAAATACAACGAGAAGCATATTTTCAATGTTTAGTAAGCTTAACATTCGTACCCCGGCTAATTCAAAATGACCGATATGAATCGATTCAAATGATTCGGCTAACCGTACACCAATATAACTATTTAGCGAAAATTCAGCGGAAAAAATAAACATTGAGCCAAACACCACTTTGACAAATGGTGTATCCTGAAAGGCTGTCTTATAGTTTGCTACTAAATCTACCAATACATTTTTGTGCTTCTTCTCTAAAAGCTGAGTATGTTCGTCAATGAGCCAAAGCTTATAGGCAATAGGCAGCATGGAAGATGTAAGTGTCAATAAAGAGAACAAGACGATTTGATGATGTAAATATAGCAATCCTCCTAATGAAACCCCGATTGCCATCGATAAATTGACTAGCCAGTAATCAAGCGTATAGATTGCTTGACGATTTTCACGTGTTGTTGAGTCAATAATAATAGCGTGCATGGCAGGCCTCCCAAGGCTGCTAGTTACAATATATACTAAATAAGCAAAGGCAAATAGCCAGATGATATTCTCCTTCGGATATAAGCTAATCGTCATAATTAGAAACATGAGTGCACTAAAAGTCGATGTGACTAATAACACTTTTTTACGAGGGAAACGATCGGAAATATAACCTCCAACCATACTAACCCCAAAGCTAACAAAAACGGTAAAAACTAAAAATAACCCTGCCCAAACTTTATTCAATTCTTCTGAGAAAAATAGGGCCATAAACGGCATAACCGCTGATGATACGGTACGGTTAAAAAAAGAAGTGATTAATCGTACCTTAATATTTTGTGGATATTCTTTCCAAGACATATTGTGAACCTCCTCTGTTTCTAGTATATTAAACTAGACTAAAGAAGAAAAAAACGGACAGATGAAAAAAAAATGTCCCCTTTTTAAAAGGAGAAGGAAATGGATAGACAATTATTGACTTTATGGAAGGCAGTTCCATCAGGGAATGTAAAAAAAGAAGAGTTAGCTGAAGCACTTCGATTAAGCACAAAACAAACCTCTAGGTATATACAAAAATGGACGAAGGAGGAATGGCTTACCTTTTCATCAGGGCGTGGACGAGGAAAAGTGTCAACGCTTCAATGGTTAAAAAATGTGGAAGAAATGTATGAAGAACAGTTGCTGAACAGCATGGATAAGTGGAGTGTGGAAGAAATGTATGAAGAACAGTTGCTGAACAGCATGGATAAGTGGAGTATTGAAATGATTAGTAAATATTTGTTATGGGACTGGTCAAAGGATAGTAAGCTGCGGCTAATGGAGAAATTTCGTTCGAAATTTGGGTATACGAACAATCTCAATGTTCAAGATAAACTTCTGATTCCGAAAGTTTATCCGTTTCTGTCGATGCATCCATTAGTAGCAGCGGATGCAAATAGTGTTAGTTTAATTGCAAATATTTATAACCGGCTAGTTGCTGTTAATCATAATGGTGAGGTGTTGCCAGAATTAGTACATAGCTGGGAGGAGACATCCACACGTTTGAGACTATACTTAAAAAAGGATGTTATTTTTCATGATGGTTCCATCTTAGTAGCAGAGGATGTTGTTCATTGTTTACAAAAATTACAGAACCATTCACACTTTCAAGATTTGTGGAAGCCTGTGACAAGCATTGTCACAAAAGCTCCGTTAGTAGTTGATCTAGAATTTCCTAATGGATGTAGCTACTGCTTACAAATGCTCTCGATGTTAAACGCGAGTATATATAAAGAAATGAAGGGGACAATCATTGGAACAGGTCCATTCTACATTGAAGAGAATAGTGAGACCAGAACGTCATTGGTTGCATTTAAAGAGTATTTTCAAGAGCGACCTTTGTTAGATTCTGTAGAATTTGTGATTGTACCACAAGATTTTGGCAGGTTGTACCGAGCGGCCAACCTTGAAGGGGAGAAATCGACTTTCTCCGTTGAAAGTAATTCTGGGTTTGGCGTCATTATGATGAATGCCTTTCGTCAATCAGCGATAAACCGAAAGGAAGTTCGTGATTATTTGCATTATATCATAGCCAAAAACCGTCATACGATAGTCGATGTCAACCCGCTTATGAATCCTAACGACCAAGGATGTTTAACTGGAGTAAGTGAGCAATATGACATAGAAAAAGTAAACCGACCTTATTTCTCTGAACCACTTATTTTGAAAATAATGAACTACACAGAAAAAGCAACAATGTGGTTAAAAGAGATTTTAGAGAAAGAAGGCGTACCTGTTCAATTAAAGTGGGTGCCATTTGAGGACACTCTATACAATGAGAAGGTAAAGCAGGAGGTTGACCTATTTGTTCACGGTGAAGTGTTTGAAATGAATCAACATTTTTCCTTTTATTTTTTCCTGAAAAATGGTTATTCTCCCTTACCTGACATTATTAAAACAGATGAAGGGCTGCTAAAGGATATGGCTGAATATGAACGAACCCCTTTTGAAAAATGGCCGGCACTAAATAAAAAGGTGGAAAAATCTCTACTTGAAGCTTCCTTAATGATTCCGTTGTATCATAAAAAACGAAAAATTCCCTTCTCAGAGGAATTGAAGAACGTTACGATTAAGCATTTTGGTTACGTAGATTTTTCCAAGCTATGGGTGAAGCCGAATATAGAGTGAGTCCTACATGCAGATGTTAAGTATCTGTATTGAGTGTTACTATTTTTCATTTTTCAATCGTTCTTTTACAATGGAGATAGAAAGATAAAAAGGAGAATATCATAATGAAAGAAACGGGTTCGAATAAATGGAGTGAGTTTAAAGAGCTTATTTTTGATACGAAGCCTCCCAAGGCGAAATTTGGGGTTGCAGTCGGACTAAGCTTGATTTCTACCCTCGTAGGATTAGGAATTCCTCTCTTTACGAAAAGTTTAATTGATACAGTGGATTTATCGAATATGAATATGATGCTCGTTGGAGGGCTACTTGTTGCGTTTATTATGCAGGCTGTCGCTAGTGGAGTATCGATTTATCTATTAAATGTAGTCGGTCAACATGTCGTAGCGCAATTGCGAATTCGTTTATGGAAAAAGCAGCTTCATTTACCGGTCAAGTTTTATGATAATCATAAAATTGGTGAACTTATTAGTCGGCTAACGAATGACACGAGTATAGTGAAAGGCTTGATAACGGACCATGCAACCGGATTTTTTACAGGGATTTTATCCATTATAGGTTCAATTCTAATCTTGCTTTATCTTGATTGGAAGATGACGTTAATCATGGTTATTGCTGTTCCGTTAACAGCCATCATTCTCATTCCTCTCGGGAGAAAAATGTATAAAATTTCGAAGGAACTGCAAAATGAAACGGCGACATTCACTTCATTATTAACAGGCGTATTAGCAGAAATCAGACTCGTAAAGGCTTCTAATGCAGAAAAAAAAGAACAAAAAAGTGGAGAAGCCTCTATTCACGATTTATACACAATCGGATTAAAAGAAGCCAAAATTCAAGCGATCATTGCGCCATTAATGACGTTAGTATTAATGGCTCTCCTTGTTATTGTAATTGGGTACGGAGGTTACCGAGTTACCCAAGGCGACTTAACACCAGGTGACCTTGTTGCGTTTATTTTGTACCTTTTCCAAATTGTCATCCCTATTTCGGCATTCACGACCTTTTTCACTCAACTTCAGAAATCGATGGGGGCAACTGAGAGGATGGTCGAGCTTTTAGAAGGTCATCATGAAGAATTAGCTACTGGAATCACTAAGGTGCAAATGAATAAACAGCTGCGATTTTCCCAGGTTGATTTTCAGTATCAGCAGGATGAGGAAGTATTAAAAGGTATTTCTTTTTCCGTCGAACCGGGAAAAGTAACGGCAGTGATTGGTCCAAGTGGAAGTGGGAAAACGACAATCTTTTCAATGATTGAACGTTTTTATTCCCCAACTTCAGGAGAAATCTTACTCGACAATCAACCTATAGAAGCGTTCTCGTTAGGTGCATGGCGAAAGGAAATTGGGTATGTGCCGCAAGAAAGTCCGATTCTTGCAGGGACAATTAAAGAAAACATTATTTATGGTGTGCAGCGTCAAGTATCCGATGAAGAGATTAAGGAAGCGGCTAACATGGCTTACGCCGATCAGTTTATTGAGAGCTTTCCTCAAGGTTACGATACACAAGTGGGCGAGAGGGGAATTAAGCTTTCGGGCGGACAAAAGCAACGAATTGGTATTGCAAGAGCCTTGATTCGCAATCCTCACCTGCTGCTATTAGATGAAGCAACGTCTAGCTTAGACAGTAAATCAGAAATTGAGGTGCAAAAAGCGTTAACCAATTTAATGAAAGGTCGCACCACCATCGTTATTGCCCATCGTTTATCAACAGTGATTAATGCTGACCAACTCGTCTTTTTAGATAGAGGAAACATCACAGGGATTGGAACACATCAAGAGTTATACGAATCTCATTCTTTATACAAGCAATTTGCCGACCAGCAACTTCAGTCCATCAATAATCAGGAAGTCCATCTGAAAGAATCAGATAGAGAATCGAATTAATTGAAAAGGAGACATAGTGCATATATAAGTGTCGATGATTAAAAGAACTGCTATCAGAAAAATATCGTTTAGTAACAAATAAGCAAACAGATTCCAAATGATTAATGTACAAATTCCTTCCATTAAAGTAGAGATAAAGCTGATTATATGCGATAAGATTCCACCTATAAAAGATACGCTGGAAAGCCTTCACGCAAAACACTTTTAAGGTAATATGTGGGTTAAATACAATGTGGGGCTCTTTTAGAATAAACGATTGCCCTTTCCTTGTTGAATAAACTTAAACAGATAGACGTCCCTTATAATGAAATGCTCGTTTCAACTGGTCCAAGAAATACAACAGCTATTCTATTTAAAAAATGGGTTTCATTTGATAGAAACAAGTTAGCTCGTTTAAAAATGGGGAGTAGACAGCAGAGTTGTTATTATCATTAGTAAATACCACGGTAGGAGAAATCCGTTACCGTGTTTTTTTCATTGAGATATTCAACGGGGTGAAATAGAATAAGCTCGTCTCTTTCCCTACAAAAAAATTTCGTCAATACCGCTAGATTTACGTTATAATAGGAGGGGTTTTTTGTAAAAAATTGAAGAGAGGTGGGTACATAGTAGCAAGTGGATAGAACGTGCTTTATTGAATTCTTTGTCCAGATAAGCTGTTCAAATAAGGATTTCTACAGGACACAATGATCTGCTCATTAAAGCCATTTACATACTTTAGTACGTAACGAAGCGAATGTAGGGAAGAGGAGAAAAAATGAAGAATAGTATACATAAAAAAATAATGATTATAATAGCAATCATCTTCTGTTTTCAGCCTATTGTGCAACTAGAGTACCCTGTGTTTGCACAATCCCAGAAGCTGATACCAGACCCAAATTTAGAACAAGCAATTAAACAAAAATTACACAAGTTAGACCACACTGAATTAACAGTAGCTGACTTGAAATTACTGACTGAATTAAATCTATATGAAAAAAACGTTAAGAGCATTGAAGGCCTTGAACATGCAGTCAATCTACAATATCTAGATCTGTATGGCAATCATATTAACGATATATCGAGTATAGAAACATTAGTGGATTTGACCTATTTACATTTAGGTGAAACCAACATAACCGATATTTCAAGCCTATCAACACTAACAAAGTTAACGAATTTAAATTTGTATAATAACAACATCTCTGATATTTCAAGCTTAGCGAAACTAGAAAATCTAAATTCATTAGCTCTTAACAGTAATCAGGTAAATGATATTTCTAGTTTGGAAGAATTAGTAAACTTATCTTATTTATATTTAAGTGAAAACAATATTACCGATATTTCAAGCTTAGCAGGACTAAAGGAATTAGAGGAACTCTACCTCTCGAGTAATGACATTGAAGATATCTCTAGCCTCACAGATCTAGAGGAAATCTATATACTAGATTTATCGGGTAATAATATTAAGGATATTTCAAGCTTAGCGAATATGAATAATTTAATACAATTATTATTATCTAGCAATAGTATTAGTGATATCTCAAGTCTAGCTGGTTTAAAAAATTTAGCAGAACTTTATTTACCATCAAACCATATTACGGATATCTCAAGTCTAGCTAAGGCAGAAAATTTAAACTATCTTTATTTAAGAAAAAACTTTATCAAGGATATTTCAAGCTTAGTCGATTTACAGAAGCTAAGGTTAATGGATCTTGAAGGCAACCCATTAAACTTAAAGGCAAAAGAAATTATTCAAACGCTGGCATCAGAAGGAAAAACCGTTATTTATCCAGGTGATTTTCTAGACGAAGCACAATCAAGTAACGCTAGTTTATTTGATTTAACAGTAAGTAGTGGTAGCTTCATTTTTGAACAAGATAAAATGAACTACTTTGTTCATGTAGAAAACAATATTGATTCGCTCAAGGTTACGCCAACCGTACAAAACGATAAAGCTTCCATTATAGTTAATGGAGAAGCAGTAAGTAGTGGAGAAGAGTCAGGAACAATCGTTTTACAAGTTGGTGACACTCCAATTAACGTAATCGTCAGAGCAGAGAACGGGACTGAAAGAACCTATACGATTACCGTGACAAGAGAGACCCAAATCGATCCTGTTGGCTCTCAGCTAATTCCAGATCAAAATTTAGCCAAAGCAATTAAACAAAAGTTAGGCAAACAAGACAACACTGAATTAACTGTAGCTGACTTGGAATCTCTAACTGAACTAAGTCTATATGAAAAAAGTGTAAGCAGTATTAAAGGACTTGAGTATGCAGTAAATTTACAATATCTAGATTTGTATGGAAATAAAATTAACAATCTATCAAGTATTGAGAAATTAGTAAATATAACAAATCTAGATTTAACAGGAACTAACATCACGAATATTTCAAGTCTATCTAACTTAACCAATTTAACCAATTTAGATTTAAGTGACAACAAGATCTCTGATATCTCTAGTCTAGCGGGACTTGAAAATTTAAATATATTATCTCTAAATAATAATCAAATTGAAGATATTTCAAGTTTGGCAAGTTTAAAAAACTTATCTTATTTAAGTTTAGGTAACAACATAATCACTGATATTTCTAGCTTAGCAGGACTAGGGGAGGTAGAAGAACTATACTTGTATTCTAACAGCATTGAGGACATCACAAGCTTAGCGAATTTAGAGAAAATCTATATACTAGATTTATCTGATAATTTAATCAAGGATCTATCAAGCTTGGTTCATCTAAAAAAAATGGTACAATTATCCTTGTCAAACAATAACATTAGCGATATATCAAGTCTTGTTGGTTTGAAAAATTTATCGCAACTTTATATATCATCAAACAGTATCATTGATATTTCAAGACTAGCTGAAGTAGAAAATTTATTTTATCTATTATTGAGAGATAATTTAGTCAAGGATATTTCAGCTTTAGTAGATTTGCAGCAGCCAATGTATATGGACCTGGATGGGAACCCACTAAACTTAAAGGCTGAAGAAATTATTCAAATACTGGAAGAACAGGGGAAAAAGGTTATTTATTCTGGAACCTTTCAAGATGAGTCATCGTATTCAAGTGATTTGACTGTAAGTGAAGGGAGCTCACACATTGAAAGGGACAAAACCGAGTACGGAGAAAATGCACTTGATTATCTAGTGCCAGTTAATACCGCCATTTCTATCTTTAAGGCACCTGTAACAGTGAATTACTATCAATCGGTTCAGAATGGAAGTAAGAAAAGCGATAGCAAGGAAATAGAGAATAGAGATGAGGAAGCTAATAGTCTACCAAAAGTATTAATAAAGCTTCAAAAGGAATCGTCTCTAGTTGCAGTGAACACGTATTTTCCTCATATGAAAAAAGTGTATACACCGATTGTTCATTCTCATCAAGTAATCGTTCAACAGCATTTATTTAATTAGTAATACTGCTGGTTAATGATTTTGGCAATAACTAGATTTTCAAATTGAGCCATTGTCAAATAGCTTTTAGCCTGGATAGAAGTAATTGAATGCAATAACGTATCCTCTATGATGATAGACTCGAAAAAAGCGTGAAGGTTAACTCCCCATTTTCTAATGAGGATAAACCTTACGCTTTTTCATTATATGAAAACATTTACAAATGGTAAATATTTCTTAGTGCTTATAATTAGATTTACGTTATAATATTGACGGTGATTAATCTAATAGCAATTGGAGGTTGATATGTATTATAGAATAAATTATTGCATAAAGTAGCGGTCTTTTAAGTGTTTAGTTCTCTCTGAAAGGATAAGTCTTTATTAGTCAATATTATTTCATATTCACTGTAATCGGTTATTACATACTAGCGTGAAACGAGAGAGAACGTAGAATGAAGGGAGAAAAAATGAAGAAATTAATAAGAAAAAGAATTGTAATTATGATGGCATTCATCATGTGCTTACAGCCGATTTTCCAACTACAGGGGCCAGTATTAGCGCAAACGAAGCTGGTTCCAGATGAAAATTTAGAATTAATGATTAAACATGAGTTGGGCAAGAGGTCATCTGAGGAATTAACTGTTTCGGATTTAGAATCTTTAACTAGATTGGATGCGAATGGTAGAGGGATACAAAATATTGAGGGACTTCAGTACGCTGATAATTTACAATCTCTCGAACTGTATGATAATAATATCAATGATCTATCAAGCTTAGCAGGTCTAGTAAATATTGAAGAATTAAATTTATCTAATACCAATGTTGAGGATATTGATATCTTAACTCTTTTTAGTTTAAAGGGTTTAACACATCTGAACTTAGATAACAACAACATCTCTGATATTTCTAGTTTAGAAAAATTGGAAAAATTAACAAGTTTATCTTTAGATAATACAAATATCGATATCTCAAGTATAGAACCGTTTGTAAGGTTAGAACGGTTATCTTTTACTGACAATAATGTCACCGATATTTCAAGCCTTTCAGTATTAAGGAATTTAACGAGCCTATACTTATATAATAACAAGATCACTAATATCTCAAGCTTGGCGGGATTAGACAATCTATATTCTTTAGCACTAGGTAATAATGAAATAGAGGATATTTCTAGTTTAGAAAGTTTAGCAAATTTATCTTATATATATTTAGATGACAACAAGATCACGGATATTTCTAGCTTATCAGGACTAGAGAAGATAGAAGAATTATATGCATCTAATAATAGGATTGAGGCCATACCAAACCTAAGTAATTTAGAGAAAATTAATCTTTTATATTTATATAATAATAAAATAAATGATATTTCAGGCTTGGAGAATTTAAATAGTGTATTTGAATTATATTTGGGTAATAACAATATCACGGATATCTCAAGTCTAGCAGGATTGGAAAATTTATCAGATCTTTATTTATCTTCAAACAACATAAGTGATATTTCAAGCTTATCTGAAACAGAAAACTTATATAACCTTTTTTTGAAGGATAATAACATTAAGGATATCTCAAGCTTAGTAGATTTACAGCATTTACGTTTTATGGATTTTGAAGGGAACCCCTTGAATTTACAGGCAAAAGACATCATTCAAACGTTTAGAGACAAGGGTAAAAATGTAATATATTCAGGTGAATTTCACGACACATCATTGTATTTAAGTAACCTTTCAGTTAGTGAAGGAAACTTACGTTTTGAAAGAAATAAAACCGAGTATGATCTACATGTGAATCACTCAGTCGAATCCCTTACGGTGACACCAACCGCTGAGGAACCTAGTGCAGTCGTAACAATAAAAGGGCCAAACGGCACTTATCAAAATTTAATTAAATTAGCAGTAGGAGAGAATCTAATTGAAGTGATTGTTACAGCAATTGACGGTACAAAGACGGTTTACACGATCAATGTGACGAGAGAAGCTGCGAGTAATGCCAGCAATGAGGATGACACCACCAATGAAGGGACCGTAGAGCCGACAGTCCCTAAGTCTCCAGAGAATGATCCTCAAGCACCGATTGCTACCTTTAATGCACCAGCAACAGTGAATTACTATCAACCGGTTGGTACTACTAATAACGAAAGTGATAGTAATGCAGGAGAGAGTAAGGAAGAAGAGAATAGTGATGACGAATCTAGCACTCTACCAGACGCCTTAATGAAACTTCAGAAAGAATCGTCTCTAGCTGTAGTGAACACGTATTTTCCTCATATGGAAAAAGTGTATGCGCCAATCGTTCTTTCACAACAAGTAATCGTTCAACAACATTTATTGAATGAGGAATAAAGACAAAAAGCTTTTGGCGAAGCCACTATAGAAAAACAACTATTACTTTGCCATTTTCTCCTTGGCACTCGTATACAGAAGATGCTGTAATGAATTAAATATTTTCTCTAAGAAAAAAATGCGTAGAGGATATGTCCTATTTTGGGTGTATCTTTTACGCTTTTTCTTTTTGATTACATTTTCAGCTGACTTCTAACATTTTCCACATTATCGGATGTCATTTTAAGAACAAACTGATATCGCTGTTGTTTGTACCTCCAACTTATAGGGGATTAATGGAAAATACATTATTGAAGCATATGTCACGTCGTGATATAGTCATAGTGTGACATATATAATTGTAATAAAAGCTATTAATTAAAGGTAGCTGAAAAGAGGTGTCATGTTGGAGATTGAAAAGGTATTAAAAAAGTATGTACCCATGACCGAAACGGCTTTTTATATACTGCTTTCGTTAACAAAACCACGGCATGGATATGGAATTGTGAAGCATGTTGAGGAGATTTCCAATTCACGAGTCCGCTTAGGTTCTGGTACAGTTTATGGCACGTTGACGAAAATGCAAAAGGATGGGATTATTACTGTTTTTGCTGATGAACAAAGAAAAACAGTGTATGAGATTACCGACATTGGAAAAAAGCTCATTCTTACTGAAATAACTAGAATAAAAGAGCTGCACGAGAATGCAAGAAAGTATGAGGGGGAATTTGATGTTGAAAGTTTTTAGGCCCTTTTGGAGCTATGATGTCAAAAAAACGGAAAGCTGGCTTTCCAACATGGCGAAGAAAGGGCATCACTTAGTAGGATTAAATCGGTGGACACGTTGCTTTTCCTTTCAGCAAGGGGAGGCAACAAACATCACCTATCGAGTAGGATATGATAAAGCAAATAGTATTCCTCTATCCAATACGTTAAAGGATGACGGCTGGACGAAAGTATTACAAAGTGGAAATTGGTTTATCACGGAAAACAGAAAACCTGTTGAACAAATTAAGCGATCAAGTGTACGAGAGGGGATCTTAAGACGGAATAAAAAAATGATGTATGGATTTACTGGGCTGCTCATTTTCATAATAACCTTTTCTCTACAACATATTTTGACACTAGGCATTGACTTTCTTCTAGGAATACCTAGTACCAAAGTCGAGAGTCCGATGTGGATTGTAACCTATTTATTCTTTAGTGCTGTGATCACAATGTTATTGTTAGCCATGTATTCAATTAGAACAATTGGAAAAACGAACAAGGATTTAATGAATGAAGAAGTGGAGAACTTATTTACTGGGAACGAGGAAGAAGACAGACTCAGTAAAAAAGAAGAATTACAGCTAAAGCGGTCAGGGGAGCTTGTGAGGAAACGAAAGCTCGCTTGGATGTATTCTCCAGACAAGCTTGAAAAATGGCTGGAATCAATGGAGAAGGCAGGCTATCATTTATATCGAATTAGTCAAGCAGGAACAGCTTTTCATTTTCGCACTGGCGCTCCTCGTAACGTAAAGTATTGCGTGGATTACCAACATATTTCAAGTGAAAACTATTTCGCTATACATAGAGAAGCTGGCTGGAAAAGTGTGTATGTGTCTCCTACTTCATTACAAAAATGGACGATTTGGAGCTATGAATATATTGACGGTGAGGAAAAGCCGCAATTATACTCAGACAAATTCCTTCATGTGAAACAAGCGAAAAAGGTGGCTGTTGCGTATTCTATTCTTTTTCTACCTATTGTGATCATGTATAGTTTTCTTGTAGGAGTTTTTATTGCTGGTATGGATATGACAAACGTTATCCTATTTTCCTTTTCGATATTCATTTTTGGGTCCTTTACCGTTAGGTCCTGGCTTTATTATCGGAGAATTCGGAAGCAATATACCATTACGCTTAATTAGAGGTATACGAAAGATTAGATTACTCCAAAGTGATTGGTTAGGGTGAAAAATCTCACAAAAACAAGAAGATTTGATGTATGAAATTGGAGTGGAAATAAATGAATCGACTAGTTATTATGACGGTTGGAAAAACGCATAGTGGAAAGACGACATTTGCAAAAGCATTAGAAAAAGATTTATATCATTCGGTTGTAGTGGACCAAGATAACCATGCTGAATTTCTTCACACTCATAACTAACCTTTGTTACCAAAGGAAGGATGAAATTTAATCAAGTATACGCTCACTGAAACAATTGTTAATTATGCAATTCATGAATCGACTTGTCATATTATTCTATGTAACTCAAATCGAAATCGCCATAATCGTTTGCAATGGCATGACTATTATCATGACAAAGGCTTTACTAGTATTCTTGTAAATTTTGATCTTCCAGAAGATGTTCTAAAAGACCGTATTTCCAACAGTAATCGAAGTACGTCCGTATTAAGAACGGCTGCAAATTTTGAGGAGGTTCTTACTCGTCAAGGGAATGAGGCGAATAAGGAAGATGTAAAAACTCCTACAGAAGGAGAAGCAAATTACTTGTTCACGATTCAACACGCTGAAGATGTTCCATCTGTTATTAGAAAAATTACCAATATTGCTCGAAGTCGTAACTAGGTAGACAGGCTTTGGTCATCCATACTGACCATTTGGAGTAAGGACGTTTTTATTGATTTTTTTCTACAATATTGTGGTTTAGATATAAAAATCGTTATAGGGTATCTTATTCAAAAATAAATTTTTTAAGCAAACGAGTATCAATAGTTCGGATACATCGCGAATTTAGAAGGAGAGTATAGGGTGAAAATATTATTTTTATGTACAGATAATTACACAAGAAGTATTACAGCTGAATTTTGTTTAGTCAATTATTTAAAGAAAAACAATCTGTCACACATAGAGGTACAGTCAGCGGGCTTTAAATCTAATAGTGATTTAAGTTCATTCTCAAGCATTCATTTTGATAGAATGGATCAACTTAGTATTGATACATCAAACTTTAAAAGAACGCAATTTAACAAAGAATTTTTTGAAGAATTTTCTGTAATCGTTGGAATGGGAAAAGAACACAAAGATTATATCCTTCAAGAATACGGAAAAAGAATATATTTATTTAATGAAATCTACAAAAAAGAAGAAATATCTTTAGTTGTTCCCCCTCCAGATGAAGATGGAAGCTATTTAGAAGAAATTAAGAATATGGTTGATTATATCCATAACGCTATGCCAAAGTTTGTAGAGAATTTATCTCTAATCCAAGTGCAAACCTAATTTCTTCTAGTATTGGGTGTGTTGAAACATCAAGAAATTAAACACAACTATAAGAACCAGTTTCCTTATTTGCGCTAACGGAACTGGTTTTTTGGTACCTTCTAACACGACCTTGCTTAAATCTGCTATTTTATTCCGTTGTCATCATTTCCCTGAATCCACTAAGTATAATAAAAATTTCCTCTTACATTTCCTCAAAGAATTTTCACCAATCATCGTTGATCAAATGGCTCATTTCTTATGTATTTTCATTAATTTGTCCATACTGTAATTGGTGATTATTGTAATGAGGAGAAAGGTGTGGAGCTTGAGAAAAATCGTAGGTAAACCGGTAGCAGCGTCGGCTAGCTATGAGTGACACCTCAGCTCTCCTAATTTTCCTAATGTAAGATTTCATTCAAAGGTAAAAGGTGGGCTATAAGTGAATAAACAATTACTATCACTAATATTGGTTGTTTCCATGGGTTTTTTGGGGCAAATAGAGACAAATCATTCGACACAGGTACTATCTAGTAGTACGCATATAGGAAATGATGAACAGCAAGACGTAAATTCCCAGTTCACAATAGGAGAAAATAAAACTGCTTCAAAGGATAAGGAGAAGGAACGAGCAGATGATCGCACAACTTATTTACTTGAGCTCAAACGGTGGAATATTTTCAATGATGGGACACATCCACTTGAAACAACAAAGGGTATGAATGAAGCTCTTCAATGGGCAAGTAATAAAGGTTATTCGACAGTAGAAGTACCAGCAGGGACTTATGTCATTTCAAAAGGAATCGATGGGGATGAGGACAGTCGACGTATTAATATGCTCAGCAAGCTGACAATGAAATTGGGAGATGAGACAGTTTTTCAAAAAGAGCCCAATGGCAAAGAGCAATATGAAATTATTTATTTCGGACCACAAGTCAAGGATGCTACCTTAAAGGGTGGCGTGTTGATTGGAGATCGAGATCAACATGATTATTCAACAAAAAATAGTGGTGGAACACATGAATGGGGGAATGGAGTTACAATTGCTGGTGGAGAAAATATTACGGTTGACGGTGTGGAAATTAAAAAATTTACAGGTGATGGGATATTTATAGGTGGTTCTACGATTGGCGGAGGATTGGGCGGAACATTAACAGAATCACATTTTGAAGAGGGGAGCTTAGATAAGACGGGGAAACCTATTCCTCAGGAAGGGAAGATTCGTTCAGAGCTTAGACCCCTTGATCATATTGAAAATGAAGACCATCGAATCGTGAATATGTGGCTTCCTGAAGGACTCTCTTCAAAAGAATTTGATGTATTCTACTATAAAGAGAATGGTACATTTTTGAGCAAAGATACAGGTCGAATCTACGCTAATTACTCCATTGCACCGAAAGAAGCTCATTCTTTTCGAGTCGTGTTCGATGCAGACGGAATAGAAGGTGTTACCGTTCAGCATATGGTGATTGAAAATGCCAAAAATATCGTGATTCAAAACAATGATATAGGATATAACCGAAGACAAGGGATAACAGCAGGAGGGGAAGGAGTTCAAATTAAGAATAATTTTATTCATCACACGAATGGAACTGCGCCACAGGCAGGCATTGATATTGAGCCTGGTTTTTATCCAGCCAGAAATCATGTCATTCAAGGCAATACCTTTTTAGACAATAAAATTCAACTGGTAGCGGCTTATGGTGAAAATGTTACGATTGAAAAAAATACGTTTGAACAAACCGCAGCAGTAGAAGGAGCAGTTGGAGTACATATCCATAAAGCATATCGTGGCGACAAAGTAATGCAGAATAATCAATTCAAAGGCTCAGGTTTAACGCTCGATTCAAAAGGTGCCATAGCGGAGGGAAATACATTCACTGAATCACAAATAAATCTTCAAGGAGATGATCAGCAATTAAACGAGAGTGCCTTCCATAATGCAAGCTTAACCATTGGAGGGGGAGTCGACCAAAAGGTCTCCGACCTCACTTTCCATCAAATTGGAGAACTAGGACAGGACCGTGCCTCTTTTTATATAGGGAGAAATCCAGTCATAGTAAAAGATGTCACGATTTTAGCGGATACAACCAACAAGAGAGTGCCAGGAATCCTTTTTGGAGAAGGACATGCTGACAGTACGTACGAGAATTTAACGATTACAGATAAAGCAAAAAACGGTACGAAATTAGTTGCTGGAACCTATACGAATGCAACATTTGATGCAGGTGAACTGGCAATTCGTACAAAAGGAAGCTATATATTCGTAAACAGCAAGCTAACGGCAAAGGAGCGGTTTCTAACTGTTACATCAGAAGCGGAGGCAGAGCCAGAAGTGTCGATAAAAAATAGTCAGTTAGAACTAACTGATAATATTGGCTTTGGGGGAGCAGTATATGTTCAGCAGGCAAAGAACTTTGAGGTAGTCGATAGTACAATTCTTGCAGAAAATAATACGGTTACACATACTTCACTATTTAAATTTGGGCCAAATGGAGATGAGCCAAAAGCAACGGGAATTTTCGGAATCACGATGAAGGGAAACCGCATTCATACAAGAGAAGGAGTTGTGGCAATTGACACCTCCAGTTCAGGAGCCAATGCCCCTAGCTACACGTTCGAAAAAAACACCATCGTTAATGGCTCATTGAAGGTGAAAGAGAAGGATGTTCATGAATTGAATGAACATATAAAGAAATAATCAAACGGAGTACCGATAAGATAGATGTTGAATAACATGTACATTCCTCTGTTGGAATCAAAATGCCCTTTTTCGATAAGTGAAAAGGGCATTCTTTTTGAAAGTAAATACACGATGCTTTTTAATAGATTTTCGCTTAACAGTGAAACGGGGAACATTGGTATACAATGGTAAGAAAAGAGTTTTTTTTAATAATGAACATCCTGCCTCCTTTGGTAGTTACTAAATTCTTCCGAACGCCACTAAATAATGATTCATTTCATCTCCTTTTCCTTACAAATAAAAGATTAATCAATCTTGGACAGTGAAATAGATGTCGCATAAAATATTTATGTTCAATATTTCACAAAGTAGTCATATTCATTAGATACTAATCAATTTTTTTCACAGTATAATAAAAATGCATAATACTTGTGATAACTTTCACAAACTTAACTCATTTATTTACAACTCACAATAAAAAGGAGAGATTTCAAATGAAACAAAAAAACCGTTGGTTAATTGCTTTATCTGCGATTGCCATCCACATTTCAATCGGTTCTGTATACGCATACAGTGTATATAAAAAACCAATTCATGATGAATTAGGGTGGAGCAGCACTGAGACTGCCCTGGCATTTACCATCGCAATATTTTGTTTAGGAACGTCAGCAGCGTTTTTCGGCAAGGTAGTTGAGAAAAAAGGCCCTCGTTTTTCTGCTATCGTTGCAGCTATTTTATTTTCAAGTGGTCTTATTGGGACTGGATTTGCTATACAACTTGAATCATTATACGGATATTATTTAACGTATGGACTCATTAGTGGAATGGGATTAGGAATCGGCTATATAGCGCCGGTGTCAACATTAGTCAAATGGTTCCCTGATCGCCGTGGTTTAGCTACTGGTATGGCAGTTATGGGGTTTGGAGCAGGCGCATTAATTTGTAGTCCCGTTGCCAACTATTTAATTGAAAATGTTGGACTATCACAAACATTTTTTATTCTAGGTATTACATATTTTATCCTTATGATCTCAGGAGCATTATATATAGCACGACCTGAAGAAGGATGGGTACCAGCTGCCATGAAGGAAGCGTCACAAAAAGGAAAAGGTAAAATCAAACAAGACCTTGCACAGCTTACTGCAAACGAAGCAGTAAAAACAAAACGATTCTGGATGTTATGGGTAATGATGTTTATTAATATATCATCAGGAATTATGCTCATATCAGTTGCTTCACCAATGGCTCAAGAAAAAGTAGGTATGACAGCTGTAGCAGCAGCAAGTATGGTTGGAATAATGGGGTTCTTTAACGGTGGTGGACGTATCGGTTGGGCTACTGCATCAGATTATTTAGGAAGAACCAATGTGTTTACGATATTTTTCTCCCTTCAACTCGTAGCATTTTTAATCTTACCAACCGTTTCAAACCAGGCTGTTTTTATAACATTAATTTTCCTTATTTTAACCATTTATGGTGGGGGATTTGCCTCTTTACCAGCCTTTATTGGAGATTTATTTGGTACAAAGCAATTAGGTGCAATCCACGGTTATTTACTAACATCTTGGTCTATGGCCGGTGTGTTCGGACCAATGCTCGTATCCTATATTAAAGATACAACAAACAGCTATAATGCTACATTTTATATATTCTCAGCATTTCTTACAATCGCATTAATTACTTCGTTCCTTATCCGTATGGATATTAAAAAAATTAAAGAACAACAAGAGCCAACTTCTCAACAAAATAACGTTAAACAACAAATGATTGCCATGCAGCACAACACTTAAATTCAGTTGCACTCCTACTACACTATAAGATAACAAGACAAGGTGACTTTGGTGAGAATCTACACGCTTTGGAGAAAGGAGTTCAACATACTTGGAATAGTTTGTTAGAAATTCTCCATTACTAGCATTCTCCTTTTATCAATAGAGACTATTCACAAAATATTGAAGGGTGAGCAACCGGTTAGCGAAATTAGAATGTTTTAGATTACGTGCATTTCTAGAGTGTACTTACTAAATATCTCCAGATTGAAAAAGAACAGTTCAGCTACGCATTCTTGTTCGCTAATGATTGGAGTAGGTGTAGACTACAGAAAATGGTGAAGAGGTATAAACAAGCGGGCTTCTTGCTGATTCATTACATTCGGATATAGACCCATTAACATGTAAAGAGCGACTTTTCAAGTTATCTACTACTCCAATAATTGTGCGGTAATAGAAAAAACGAACTAGACATAGTCTAGTTCGTTTTTTATGCAGAAATAATAGTTGATTTTGATGTCAAATCGTTTATAAAGTCAATAGAAATCTCATTAAAACGTTCAGGCTGGTCAATATTGCATACGTGACCACAATTTTCAATAGAGGCTAATTCTAAATCTTTTTGACGTTTTACCAATTCTTTCACAGGTGTGATGAATAAATAGTCTTCTTGTCCCATAATAAATAATGTGGGAATGCCTTTAACGACTTTTTGTAGGTTACGTAAATACGGGTTTACGGATTTTGTTAAAGAAAACCACCTGACAAATTCCTTTTGGCACATTTTCTTAGCTTGCCTGATAAAGGCGTAACGAGATTCAGTGTGTGATTTCTTTGGCATGATAATCCAAGCGAAAAAACGGTAAAGCCACATGTAAGGAAAAATATTTTTGCACATATTCCCAATCGATAACAAGAATTTAGTTCGAAGATTCAGTTGAATAACCGCACCTGCTAATATCATAGACTCTACTTGATTTGGATAAATTCTAGCGAATGTTTGAACGACAATCGTTCCTAAAGAAATGCCAATCATATGGGTTTTGGTTAGATTAAGATGATCCAAAACTTTTTTTACATCTTCCGCAATTTCATTAAAGGTATCACCTTTTTGCCATGTGACATCGGACTTTCCATGGCCCCTTAAATCGATACATAACACATTAAATCGTTGTTTATATTCCTTAATTTGTTTATACCAGATGGATGAACTTCCACCTGCCCCATGAATAAATGTTACCCACGGTGCGTTAGGCTCATGTAAATATGTTCTGTAATGTAACACGTTGGTGTGCAACCTCATTTCTAAAAAGTCTCTCATTTTTATTTAATCATTCTAATAAATTGAAATCAAGTAGAAAATCGTAGAATTTTGTAGATTGATAACGTTTATACCAATAATCAGAGAATGTGCAAAAATATGGTATAATAATGTAAGAATCTACTAATCACTTATGGAGGTGCTACAACTGTTAAAAAAATGGTTTCAACGGTTCTCAAGGCAAAAGGTATCCTTGCTATCGATCGATCAAGCAATATCTGAATGGGGAAAGAACAAGCATGAATCAGTTGATTATACGGTTCTATTACATTCAGATCAATCGATTAATTATTCCTTTCTTAAACCGTATTTAAAAATAATACCGAATAATAAAGTTTATATGAGTAAACATACGTTCAAATTATATGAAGAAAATGAAAAAGAACGCATGCTTTTACTTGATGCTGCACAAGATGCAGTCTTTCTATATTTAATTAAGATGGATACGTCAACTATTCCGGTCTATCATGGGACAAAGAGGTTGAACCAACAGACTTTAGTAAATGCTAAGGTCATTCCAGAACCGTTCCCAGTAGAGTTATTTGTTGAAGACACTGTCTTTATTACGGATAGTGAGCAAGCTGTGTAACAGAGAAACGCTTTTCATAGTTTCATATGAGAAGTGTTTTTTTTTGTTTTCATAAACCCTTATGACTGCATAATTGACGAAATTCCCTATAAATCAATAAAATTAGCTAACTTTTTTTTATTTCAACCTTCTTATTACAACAAACTTTGTAATAGAACTATGGTAACTTATTGAATAGTAAAACGATAGTAAATCGTAACAAATTGTCTAGTCTATGTGATGAATGTTCTTACAAAATGTCTAATGATTCATCGTTATTCACTCCTTACAATGATGAGAAGGTCATAAGATTCCGTCTATACTTTTAGCATTACGAAACTACCTTTAGAAAAATATGTGAATAAAAGGAGGAAGAGAGTAGATGTCAGATAGAGTGAAAATCGGTCTGATACAGGCAAAGCATGAGGTAGATGGGAGTGAGCCGGTAAATGTACATAAAGAAAAGGCAATCGAAAAGCATATCCGGCTTGTGAAAGAGGCAGCGGACAAGGGCGCACAAATTATTTGCTTACAAGAGGTCTTTTATGGTCCCTATTTTTGTGCTGAACAAAGCCCTAAATGGTATGATTCGGCAGAGGAAATTCCAGATGGGCCAACTACGACAAGATTTCAAGCAATCGCAAAAAATTTAGGAGTTGTAATCATCTTACCGATTTATGAAAGAGAAGGGATTGCAACGTATTATAATGCAGCAGCGGTAATTGATGCGGATGGACGTTATTTAGGGAAATATCGTAAACAGCACATTCCTCACGTCGGAGTCGGAGATGAAGGTTGTGGTTTTTGGGAAAAGTTTTATTTTAAGCCTGGTAATCTGGGCTATCCCGTTTTTGAAACAGCCTTTGCTAAAATTGGGGTTTATATATGCTACGATCGCCATTTTCCAGAGGGCGCTCGTTTACTTGGATTAAAGGGGGCGGAAATAGTCTTTAATCCATCCGCTACCGTTGCAGGGCTTTCTGAATATTTATGGAAGCTTGAGCAGCCTGCCCATGCCGTAGCGAATGGCTACTATTTAGGTGCAATTAATCGTGTCGGCATTGAAGGGCCATGGAATATGGGCGAATTTTATGGTCAGTCATATATAGTTGATCCACGTGGAAATTTTGTTTCGATGGGTAGTCGTGATCAAGATGAAGTCATTATTGGAGAAATAGATAAAAAAATGATACGTGAAGTTCGAGATACTTGGCAGTTTTATCGAGATAGACGCCCCGAAACCTATGGTGACATGACAGCATTGCTACCATAAGCGAATACGGCTTTACATAATTAAATTTATGTAAAGTCGTATTTACTTTTACTAAATGATAGGGAGGTTATGTGATGAAGGAATCTACTTCTATGAGAGATTTTAAGGCGAATTTTGCAGAAGTGAAGGAAGGACTCTCAAGAAAAGAAGCGGTGGAAGAAGCGAACCGTTGTTTGTATTGCTATGATGCTCCTTGTATTCAAGCTTGTCCTACTGGAATCGATATCCCATCGTTTATTAAAAAAATACCTTCAGGAAATCTAAAGGGTTCAGCTAAAACGATTATGGCAGCTAATCCAATGGGCGCAAGCTGCGCTCGAGTATGTCCGACAGAGGAGCTCTGCGAGGGAGCTTGTGTGTTAAACCATTCGACTAAGCCAATTATGATTGGTGATTTACAACGTTATGCAACAGATTGGGCGAGGCATAATGATACTCAATTATTTCAGCCATTGCAATCAAATGGAAAAACGGTCGCCATCATAGGAGGAGGACCAGCAGGTTTATCAGCAGCTAGGGAGCTTGCTTTATTTGGGTATGAAGTAACCATCTTTGAAGCAGAGAAAGAGGCAGGTGGGTTAAATTCTTTCGGAATTGTTTCATTTCGACTTCCACAAGCGATTTCTTTTTGGGAGGTTGAGCAAGTTCGAAAATTGAACGTCAAGATTAAAACGAATACAAAGATCGGAAAAGATATATCTGCAAAAAGTATTATGAACCAGTTTGATGCTGTTATCTTTGCAGTTGGAATGGCTAACGTGCGCAAATTAAATATTCCGGGCGAAGAATTAGAGGGGGTATTTGACGCCATTCAATTCATTAAATCAACGAAATCCATGCCATTAAATGAAACACTGAGTGGGAAGAATGTAGTGGTAATCGGAGCAGGAAACACAGCGATTGATGGGGCAACATGTGCTGTGCGTTTAGGAGCAAAGGATGTGAAAATCGTATATAGACGAACACAAGAAGAGATGACAGCCTATGATTTTGAGTATCATTTTGCGAAGCAAGAGGGCGTCGAATTTCGTTGGCTTACTGCACCTAAGCGGTTTATTGGAAATGAGGAAGGGAAAGTAGTGGCAATGGAATGTGTGAAAATGCAGCTAAGTGAACGAGTGGAGGGTGGAAGAAGGTTAGCCGTGCCAATTAAGAATTCTGAATTCATTGTAGAAGTGGATGCTGTTATTATGGCCATTGGACAAGAAAGACATCAAAGCTTAATAGAAGAATTTGAATTAAACCATTTGGACGGCGTTGTGCAAGTAGATTCAACTACTTTCGTAACATCTAATTCTCGTATTTTTGCTTGTGGAGATGTCATATTTGGAAATGGAAAAGGAGAAGCGATGGTTGTAACAGCAGCCCAACAAGGGAAGAAGGCGGCATATAGTGTACACGCTTCATTAATGAGTCGTGCTTCTATTTAAGTTGAGTGAGAGGAGGAAGATTACATGGCTGATTTAAGAATGAATTTTGCTGGAATTCAGTCTCCAAATCCTTTTTGGTTGGCCTCAGCACCGCCAACAAATTCTGCCTATCAGGTACAACGAGCATTTGAGGCAGGGTGGGGAGGAGCTGTTTGGAAAACGTTAGGTGACCCGATTATTAATGTTTCTTCTCGGTTTGCAGCAGTTCACTATAACGGGCAAAGAGTAGCAGGATTTAATAATATTGAGTTAATTACTGACCGCCCACTTGAAGTGAATTTACAAGAGATTTATGACACAAAAAAGAAGTATCCTGATCATGTAGTGATCGCTTCATTAATGGTCGAACCGAAGCAGAAGAATTGGCATGAAATTGTGAAAAAGGTAGAGAGTGTCGGTGTAGATGGATTGGAGTTGAATTTTGGTTGTCCACATGGAATGGCAGAAAGAGGAATGGGGTCAGCGTCTGGACAAGTACCAGAGTTGGTCAAAAAACAAACGTATTGGGTTAAAGAAGTTGCCCAAACACCTGTTATTGTCAAATTAACCCCAAACATTACAGATATAACCGTAACGGCCGAAGCAGCAGTACAAGGAGGAGCGGATGCCATTAGTTTGATCAACACAATCAACAGTCTAGCCGGCGTTGATCTGAATACTTGGAATACGATTCCTCACGTCGCTGGGAAGGGAGCACATGGAGGCTATTGTGGACCAGCAGTGAAACCAATTGCCTTAAATATGGTTGGTGAGTGTGCGAGAAACCCTCGAATAAATGTCCCAATCTCTGGTATTGGAGGAATTTCTGATTGGCAAAATGCGGCAGAATTTATGCTGATGGGTGCTACTGGTGTTCAAGTATGTACAGCGGTGATGCACCATGGCTTCCGAATTGTTGAGGATATGATTGAAGGGTTGGACCACTATCTTGAGGAGAAAGGAATTGACTCTGTTGAACACTTGATTGGGAAATCGGTCCGTAACTATTCTGATTGGGGCGATTTAGATTTAAATTATCAAATTGTCGCAAGGATCAATACGGACACCTGTATAAATTGCAATAAATGTTATATCGCTTGTGAAGATGCTTCTCATCAGTGTATTGATATCGTTACAAAGGAAAATGGAGAGCAATTTGTGAAGGTGAGAGAAGAGGATTGTGTGGGGTGTAATTTATGTTCAATCGTTTGTCCAGTTGATAATGCCATTGACATGATTGAGGTACAAAGTGAGCATCCGCCTATGAGCTGGAACGAACGGCAGGCAGCCATAAACAAGGTTCAAACCTTTCATACAAACCGAATGAAAGAAACGAACTGAATAAACAGAAAAAGGAGGAGTGAAAAAAATGAAAAAAATCATTAAACATGGTGTCATTGTCACAGCTACTGAAGAATATCAGGCGGACATCTTAATTGAGGATGGGAAAATCATCACGATTGGAGATTGTTTGGATGAAGCGAGTGCTGAACGCATTGACGCAAAGGGCTGTTATATCTTTCCTGGTGGGATTGATCCCCATACTCATTTAGAGATGCCCTTTGGCGGAACTGTATCGAAGGATGATTTTGAAACAGGAACAAAGGCTGCTGCTTTTGGTGGTACCACAACCGTTATTGATTTTTGTTTAACAGAGAAAGGGGAACCGCTAAAAGATGCCTTACAAACGTGGCATAAAAAATCAAAGGATAAAGCGGTGATTGATTATGGGTTTCATTTAATGATAAGTGAAATAAATGAATCCGTCCTAACAGAGTTAAAAGAGGTGGTCGAGGAGGGGGTTACTTCTTTTAAAGTATTTATGGCTTATAAGAATGTATTTCAAGCGGATGATGAAACGCTTTTTAAAACGCTACTTACAGCGAAGGAACTTGGTGCACTTGTGATGGTGCATGCTGAAAATGGTGATGTAATTGATTACTTAACGAAACAAGCCTTAAAGAAAGGGCAAACAGAGCCAATTTACCATGCGTTAACAAGACCACCGGAAGTGGAGGGAGAAGCAACAGGGAGAGCGGCAACGTTAACAGGATTATCTGAATCGCAATTATATGTTGTTCATGTTTCATGTGCTGAGGCGGTTGAGAACATCGCACAAGCTCGTACTAAAGGGTTTGATGTATGGGGGGAAACGTGCCCTCAGTATTTAGTTTTAGATCAATCGTATTTAAAACGTCCAAATTTCGAAGGGGCAAAATATGTTTGGTCGCCACCATTACGAGAAAAGTGGCATCAAGATGTTTTATGGAATGCATTGAAGACAGGTCAGTTACAAACACTTGGTTCGGATCAATGCTCCTTTGATTTTATCGGACAGAAGGATTTAGGGAAAGGAGATTTTACAAAGATTCCAAATGGAGGCCCTTTTATTGAAGATCGTGTTTCGATATTATTTTCCGAGGGAGTAAAAAAAGGAAGGATTACCATTAATCAATTTGTTGATATTATGTCAACAAGAGTCGCAAAATTATTTGGTCTATTTCCACAGAAGGGAACGATTTCAGTGGGGTCAGATGCTGATCTTGTCATCTTTGATCCAACGGTTGAAAGGACAATCTCAAAGGAAACACATCATATGGCGGTTGATTATAATGCCTTTGAAGGGCTAACAATTACGGGCGAACCTGTAAGTGTTTTATCAAGAGGAGAGTTTGTAATTAAAGATAAGGTTTTTGTAGGGAAGCCTGGAAACGGCAATTATTTAAAACGTGCAAAATACGGGAATCACTCCGTATTAGAAGTTCCTCATCAGACTAATTCATAGGACTACTCTATACTTCTATAGATAAAATCACTTCACTTTTTATTTTTCATAAAGAAATTCCATTACTACTTTGAATCGAAAGAGTTCAACTTTCTGTATCTGTATTAGTGAATGTTGCGAAGGAGATTCGTGTTATCTCTTTGCCAAAGCTGATAAAGAGGAGTGAGATTGTTGAAGAATAGTTACTTAAAATCTCCTGATTTATTGCCAATCACGAGTTCTGGAAGAAAGATTACCATAATGGGTTACTCTTTTATGTGGGTAGGGATGGTCGTTGTATTAGCTACTTTTGCTATAGGGGGTGCGGGTGTGATGTCGCTCCCATTACCTTTTGTTCTTATAGCTACGATTATCGGTTCGCTTGCGATAGGAGTCTTCATGAGTCTTACAGGAGATATTGGAATCGAACACGGTCTTTCCTTTCCCGTTTATATGAGAGCCCCTTTTGGTACGATTGGGACACATATTCCATCAATAGTTCGTGGATTAGCTGCATCGATGTGGTTTGGTATTAATACTTTTTTTGGTGCAACGGCAATGAATGGCATCTTGAACATTCTGTTTGAATTTGATCAATGGTTTCTCTGTTTCCTGTTATTTGCTTTCGTTCAATTACTCAATACAATATTGGGAATAAAGGCTGTTGAAAGATTTGCAGATCTTGCTGCACCTGTCATTATTTTGATATCGGTTTGGATGTACTCGACATTATCAGAATCTGCCGCCTCACAAGGTCGTGAAATATGGAGTTGGGTAGAAAGCCCTGTTACCGGTAGCGCAGCGATTACAGCGTTTTTAGTAGTCATTTTTAGTAATATGGGATTTTGGTCTACACTCTCAGCTGATATTAATTCGATTACTCGTTTTATGAAGGCACCCAAAAACGAACGAAATTGGTTTAAGAGAAATAGGAGTTCCTTAATTGGTAATTTGATCGCATTACCACTCACACAAACCTTCATGGTGTTAATTGGAGGGATTTCCTATATTGCTGTATTAGATTCTGACCCGGTTGTAGCATTGCAGGAGTCAGCGAGTGGTTTTTTTCTAGGCATTTTATTATTGATGATTGTTCTCGCCCAATGGTCAACCAATATCGCTGCAAATATTGTCCCAGCAGCTACGATATTCTCTAATATTGGTGGACCAAAGTTTCCTTTTTGGGCGGGCGTGATTACGGCGGGAATTGCCGGAATCATTGTTCAACCTTGGAATCTATTTGATGTCATCATTCCTGTTCTGTTATTTGTGGGTGGTATATTATCAGCAATCGTTGGGATATTAGTCTCAGATTATTATATTTTGCGGAGACGACGCGTAAATGTTCCCGATTTATACGAGAAGGAAGGGCAATTTAACTACATGAAAGGAGTAAATCTTGCCGGCTTTGTAGCATGGTTTTTAGGAGCGGTTGCTTCCTACTATATACCAAATTACTCCTTTATTGTTGGGTTTACAGTCGGTGGGGTGAGTTATTATGTTCTTGCAAAATATTGGTGGTTTAAGAAGTATAAACAAGCGGAGATAGAGGATCCGAATGATGAAAAATATTTAGGGATTACGGTCGGGAAAGAGTGGAAAATTGTGGTTGAGTCTGAGGAAGTAGTAGTGGATCATGAAGCTGATAATGTAAGGAGCCTATTTTAAAGGGGGGAAGAAAATGGTTAATCATCAAGAATATATAGCTGAGAGAGAGAAAATAGATTTTCTTATCGAAAAAGAATTTACTATTATCGATGTGACAGAAGATTTAAATGGTTCGATTGTAGTATTTTCGAAGGGGGAAGAAGAAATATCCTTACACGTGAAAACGGCAGAGGCTCGGAAATATTTTTCCAATTTATTAGTTCAAAAAAACGAAAATTAATAGGGGGAGGAAGTATGCAGCCTGAGTTTGAACGGAGATTACCACCTGATAGCATGGAGGCTACCGAGTTTAAAACTTCAGAAGAATTTGTTAGTTGGTTACTTGACTTGTTAGATGACTCATATGGGTCTGATCGAAACTTCCTAAATGAGTTAAACATACTGGTTGAAGTATTCATTTCCCCTATTGAATAGTCAGTAAAAGGGTTGGTTATCGTACCAGCCCTTTCCTTCATAATTGACGAGCAGAAAGGAGAGTATTGATGAGAAAAGATTTTCACCTTACAGTTCAACAAGTGTTAAAACGAAAATACTTTCAATCAGCAAAAGTCCTTGCCGGCTCTACTAGTCTTCATCGTCATGTTAAGTGGGTTCATATTGTGGAAGTGACAACGATTGAGAATTTGTTAAATGGAAATGAATTAATCCTTACAACTGGGCTAGCTTGGAAGGAGGAACATACGTTTCTTTCCATCATGGATCAGTTAATAGCCAGTCGTGCTGCAGGTATCTGTTTAGAATTAGGGACAAATATAGAGAGTATTCCTCCTTCTGTCATAAAGAAAGCAAATAAACATGATCTTCCTCTTATCATTTTCCAGGAAGAAGTCCCATTTGTAAAAATTACACAAGATATACATACTACGATTATTAATCAACAATATTCTTTAATAAGAGATTTAGAAAACTATTCACAACGACTCAATAAATATTTATTAACGATTAGTGACGTTAAAGAGATTCTTCAATTTTTGTATGATTATATTGAAACCCCTATTCTATTTAAATATAAGGACGAGAAGGTAATCAGTTTTCCGCCACGAAAAAAAAGAGACGGTGAAACTCACGTAAGCGAGCTCTATCATTCAAACTATATTTCTACTAAAGTCATTGTATTCGATGAGGAATTTGCTGAACTGCGGTTGGTAGGTGATCCAGATATTTTTCAAGAGTTTGAGCACTTATTACTTGATAGAACGGCTACCGCAATGGCTCATTATTTTCTTAGAGAACTATTTTTTGAAGAGAAAAAAAGGATGGAAGAAGCAAAATGGGTGGAAGGGTTGCTAAGTGGGTCCCATTCACCCGGTAAAATTCATGATTATTTAAGAAAATTAAAGGTTACAGTACCCATACATGGTGGAGTGGTTTGTTTATGTACCATCCATTCATATGAGGAAAAAGAAAAAATGGATGGAACGTATTTTCAACTTCTAACACGAACCACTTTTGAACAATATGGATTTGTTGCCATTACAGAAAGTAAGGATAATCAGCCGTTGTATATTCTCCTTGATACAAGAAGTCCTTCTACATGGAAACGTCGAATCATACAAGCTATAGAACGGATCAATGATTCCCATTTTGTACGAAAAAATACCTCTTCCTCATTATTTTTTTCGGTGGGGAAATATACTCATCAACTATCAGCCATCCATAAAAGCTATCAATCATCTCTCGAAGCGATAAGGCTTCAACCACTCCAAAATGGGAATGGAAAGTACGTGTTTTTTGACGATTTACATCTGATCCGTATGGTTGCAATACTTGAACAACAGATGGATTTGTCACAATTGGTCAATGAGTATTTACAGCCTATTATTGATTATGATCAGAAGCAAAATACGAAGCTATTTCAAACATTAAAGGTTTATTTACATTGTCATGGCTGTAAGAAAAAAACAGCAGAACAATTATATATTGTTCGTCAAACTTTATATCATCGCTTAAGTAGAATAAAGAAGTTATTAGGAGATGATTATATGGAACCAAGAAAACGAATGACCCTGGAATTACTACTATTTGCTTATGACTATTTTCAAGAAGAAAGCTCTCTACCTTCACAATTGGAATCATGATATTTAACAAAATGTATAAATGGAATACGATACTATTTAACATTATGTCTAATGAAAGAAGCTCGTCCCTCTTTCATAATGAAAGAAGGAGAGTCCAGTTTGAAAGGAGGAATAAAGATGACAGTGATTAGAAGTGAAACGAAAAAAATAAAAAATTTCATCAATGGGAAATGGATTGAACCACAAAGTCCTAAATTAATGGAAGTGATCAATCCGGCAACAAATGAAGTCATGGCAACGGTTCCGATTTCCTCAAAGGAGGATGTTGATGAAGCGGCAAAAGCAGCGAAAAAAGCATTTTCCGTTTGGAGAAAAGTTCCTGTTCCTAAACGGGCACGACTATTATTTTCATTCCATAATCTTCTGATAAAAAACCATGCACAATTAGCAAAGCTTATAGTTCAAGAAAACGGAAAGGCCTACAAAGAGGCGTACGGAGAGGTGCAAAGGGGAATTGAATGTGTAGAGTTTGCAGCTGGTGCACCGTCTCTCATGATGGGGGAAAGCTTAACAGGAATTGCTGAAGAAATTGATTCAGAAATGGTTCGCTTTCCTTTAGGAGTCATCGGGGGAATTACCCCATTTAATTTTCCAATGATGGTCCCTTTATGGATGTTTCCGTTAGCAATTGCTTGTGGAAATACGTTTGTCTTAAAACCTTCTGAGAAAACGCCAATACTTGCAAATCGTCTTGCGGAGTTATTTACGGAAGCGGGTGCTCCTAATGGTGTTTTAAACGTGGTACATGGTACGCATGATGTAGTAAACGGGTTACTAGAGCATCGTGAAATTTCAGCAATCTCCTTTGTCGGATCACAGCCAGTGGCAAAATATGTGTATGAAACGGCTGCTCAACATGGGAAGAGGGTTCAAGCGTTATCAGGAGCCAAAAATCATCATATTGTGATGCAGGATGCGGATTTGGAGAAAGCAGCTACTCATATTATTAGTTCAGCCTTTGGGAGTGCGGGTCAGAGATGTATGGCTTGCAGTGCCGTAGTGGTCGTCGGAGAAAATGATGCATTCATTAAAGCGCTGATGAGAAAAGCAGATGAACTTATCATTGGATCAGGGCTGGATGAGAATGTTCTTCTTACACCAGTAATTCGAAAGGAAGCTCTTGAAAAAGTACTCCACTACATCCAAAAAGGCCTTGAAGAAGGAGCAAGGCTGATTCGGGATGGTCGAAAGGAGATGGATAATCAGAAGGAAGGGTATTTTTTAGGACCAACTATTTTTGATTATGTTCAACCTGACATGACCATTGCGAAAGAAGAACTTTTTGCCCCTGTATTAAGTATTCTTCGTTCAAGCAATCTGGATGAAGCACTTGAGTACATTCGACTATCGAAGTATGGAAATGGGGCCACCATCTATACAAAGGATGCAAAGGCAGTGAAACAATTTCGGGAAGAAGCGGATGCTGGAATGCTTGGAATTAATGTAGGAGTACCCGCAACGATGGCATTTTTTCCGTTTTCAGGGTGGAAGAACTCGTTCTATGGTGATCTACATGTAAATGGCAAGGACGGTGTCAATTTTTTCACAAGAAAGAAAATGATTACATCTCGTTTTGATTATTAAATAATATAGCGCATATAGTGTAATGAATGAAAGAAAGGGGGAACAGTATGGTTCAAGCTAGAGAGACGAGAGATTCACTTTTAAATAAGGACGAACAAATGCTTTGGCATTCAATGAAGCCGTATAATTCTGATTCTACAATGATTGTGAAAGAATCAGAAGGTGCTTGGATCACCACCGAGGATGGAAAAAAATATTTGGATGCTATGGCGGGGTTATGGTGTGTCAATGTGGGGTACGGTCGCCAAGAATTAGCCGATGCTGCCTATGAACAATTAAAAAAAATGGCGTATTTTCCCTTAACACAAAGCCATGAACCTGCGATTCGTTTAGCGGAGAAATTAAATGAATGGTTAAACAATGAATATGTATTTTTCTTTTCAAATAGTGGTTCAGAAGCAAATGAAACAGCTTTTAAAATTGCTCGGCAGTTCCACTACCAAAAAGGAGAGCATAGCAGATATAAAATCGTGTCACGATATCGATCGTATCACGGGAATTCGATGGGGTCTTTAGCTGCTACGGGGCAAGCTCAACGTAAATATAAATATGAACCGCTTGCACAAGGGTTCCTTCACGTATCACCACCTGATGCTTACCGAGATAACACGGATGTTAAGCATCCGCAAGAGCTTTCCTCCGTTCAAGAGATTGATAAAACGATGACTTGGGAGCTGAGCGAAACGATTGCCGCCATGATTATGGAGCCCATTATTACGGGAGGGGGCATCCTTGTTCCTCCAGAGGGATATATGAGGGCAGCAAAAGAAGTTTGTGAAAAACATGGGGCACTGTTAATTGTCGATGAAGTGATATGTGGGTTTGGTCGAACAGGTAAGCCATTTGGTTTCATGAATGAACAGATAAAGCCAGATATTATTACGATGGCAAAGGGGATTACAAGTGCCTATTTACCTTTGTCGGCTACGGCAGTGAAAAAAGAAATATACGAACAGTTTAAAGGGAATGAGGATTACGATTTCTTCCGCCATATTAATACTTTTGGAGGTAATCCTGCTGCATGTGCTCTTGCCTTAAAAAATTTAGAAATAATGGAAAATGAAAAACTATTTGAGCGTTCAGCTGAATTAGGGGAACGTGTCATAAATGAACTGAAACATAAATTGTTTGACCATCCCTATGTTGGGGATGTAAGAGGAAAAGGCCTGTTAATTGGAATTGAGCTAGTAGATAATAAAGAAAGTAAAACGCCGTTAGATATCCAAAAAGTAAACCAAGTCATTCATTATTGCAAAGAAAAAGGAATTCTGATCGGAAAGAATGGCATGACGGTTGCTGGTTACAATAATGTTTTAACCCTTTCGCCGCCACTTATGATTGAACAGTCTGACTTAAACTTAATCGTTCATACCGTTATTAATGGAATCAATTCAATTCGGTAAATGCTTCCCCTATACCCTTTTTGGGTGTAGGGCTTTATTATGCTTATTTGAATTTCAGTATTAACGTAAATAATCAAAAAAACATAAAGAAGACAATAATTACATTGGTATTGTTATTGTGCTAACCTATTTCAAAGAGTAATAAGGAATTTAATGTGAAATACGGTAAAGTTAAAATGGTATTGTTTACGTGAAGGAGAAAGAAATCATGATTTCTGAATTACAACAAAGTGAATTTTATAAATGCAATGATTTAGTAAATGAGAAAGGACAATTAGAAGTAAAAGCAGTAGTAGAAGGTGTTAATCGGCTCTCTCATTGAAGCTAGAATCGTACGGAAATGGCAAGATAACAAGGAATGTGAGGTGGACTAGGTTGCTCCAAAATGATTATTTTCAAAATCATATGGAAGATGTAGTCATGATTCATCTAAAAAATCATTTGAAAGAAGGAGTAGATTTAGAATGTTTTAAAATTTTAAATCTTATTCATCAAATAGTGGTACCTTTAGGGATAAAGTTTGATCAACAGTTAGTTTTATATCCTAAAGGAGATCGATTGGATAGAGTAGAGGTAGTCTTTAATAAAAATGATTATGTGCCTTTAAACAAAAAACTGGTGGAAGGGGATATTTGACTCACAGTCCCATTCAAACAATATTCTTGTCCTTTTTTCATTTCCCAAGCTACTCTTATACAATCTGTCAGCGGTAAGCCGACTGAAGGAGAGTATGCTGTAGTCAATCTTACTTTACAAAGCTTCTAAAATTTGTAAACAATAAAGAATTAGAGGATTTGTGGAAATAATTACTATAACGACCTTTTGAGAAGATACGTCTGTAAAAAAGAAGGAATGTATGTTAGAAGCCTTCCTTTTCAATTTTAATTGCACGATTTTTTGTAGTCGAAAGAAACCACAAAACAGTATTCAAAGTGCTTTATTAAATTCTCCGTTATTCTGTTTTTATACATGTATTGACTTGGGCGAATCCTTTTGTAGTTTAGAGAGGAAAAGGTTTATGAAGTAAAACAAATCCAAAAGGGACAAAATATTATGAAATAAGGGGTTAGAAGCACCTCCACTTACTATATCCATCTTCTTCACCGAAAATTTTTATCTCTATTCTTACACGACTCCAGCCACGATAATTATCGTCATATGCACTCAGTAAAATTTCAATCGACAACCTTAAAAACAATCTCCTCAATATTCTTTAATGAAAAGAGAGCATCGTTTACAAAACCCTCGATCAATATTTCCACTTATATATCAATGTCATGTTGTGTTCCGGTCAATCCTGTTCCATTTTGAATGATTTCATCACCCTATATATTTCTTGAGATTTATTTTTTCGTCAAATATTTCCGCACTGCTCGTTGAGTAAATCAAAATGAGCAATTAGCGCAATACTATCGGTGAGGATACCTCATTGACTTCATTAGTAATAATTACTTCCATTATGAAAGACAATCATCTATGATAAAACATAACCGAAAAGAATATTGAGGCAGGTGATACAAATCTTGAAATAGACAACTAGAAGGGGAGAGAAGGATGAGAAAAATATTATCTTACTTAACCTCCTATAAAGCATCTGTCACGATTGCCTTAAGTTTGATGCTTTTTGAGTTAGGTGTTGAGCTGTCACAGCCATTACTTATGGGAATCATTATAGACAGAGGGATTATTGCAGGTGATATGGAAGCTGTAACTCTTTGGGGAGGAATTTTATTAGGTTTATCCATTCTTGCATTTATTGCAGGGATTATTAATACGTTTTATTCAGCTAAAGTAAGCCAAGGTGTTGGCTATGAATTGCGAAGAGATTTATTTACAAAAACACAAGAAGTGTCGTTAACGACTTTTAAACAACACTCGCCTGCCACGTTATTAACGCGGATTACAAATGATGTTCAATCGATACAGGTGCTCCTGTTTATGGGACTCAGAATTATGCTAAGGGCTCCTTTATTTATCATTGGTAGTCTATTGATGGCTTTTATCGTCTATCCATCTATAGCTGTTTTATTATTAATTTCCGTTCCAATTTTATTAGGTATCTTTCTATTAATTTTAAAAAAGGGCGTAAATTTGTTTCAATATGTTCAAGAAAGTATTGATTCTGTCAACAATCGCATCAGAGAAAATTTGAAAGCCATGAAATTAGTGAAAGCCTTTAATAGAGGTTCTTATGAAAGCGACCGGTTCTATCATGACAATACATCATTACTTGGCCATAATACGAAAGCGTTAAAGGTGATGGAGATTTCAATGCCAGCTATTATGGGCGGTATGAATTTAATCTTAGTTGCCTTAATTTGGCTTGGTTCAACGGAAATGGCTAGTGGTGGAGCAGATGCAGGAGCCATTGTAGCGGTTATTAATTACGGAATGCGAATTTTGTTTGCTTTTTCAGTATTTTCCTTTTTAATCATGCATTTTTCTCGAGCGCAAGCATCAAGTAAACGGATAAATGAAATTATGGATCAGCCTGTTTCAACAAGTAAATCGAAGCAATCCATCGATGTTATTCATTCAATAGCATTTCAAAACGTAAGTTACAACGACGAGACGAGCGATCGATCAATTCTTCAAGATTTAAGTTTTTCTCTTACAGAAAACCAATTTGTCGGTGTCGTGGGTGAAACAGGATCTGGAAAGACAAGTTTACTGGAGCTCCTCCCTCGATTATATCCACATTCGACTGGTGAAATATTGGTGAATAATCAACCAATTGAAACCTACATAGAAGCTGATTTAAGACGATTGTTTGGGATTGTACCACAAGAAGCACATCTTTTCTCAGGATCCATTCGCGATAATATTTTATGGGGAAAAAAGGATGCATCGGATGAAGAAGTCATTGCGGCAGCCAAAAGTGCTCAAATTCATGATTTTATTCTTTCCCTTCCCGCTGGTTACGACAGCTACATTGGCCAAAAAGGGATGAATCTTTCAGGTGGTCAAAAACAACGGCTTTCGATTGCAAGAGCATTAATTCGAAAACCGAGTGTGTTGCTTCTTGATGATAGTACGAGTGCATTGGATGCCGAAACTGAAAAACGGTTACTAGAAGCACTTCAGGAGTATTCTTGTACAGTTGTGATGGTAGCACAAAAACTTAGTTCGATTAAGCAAAGTGAACTTATTTTGCTTCTAAACGAAGGAAAGATTGTCGGAAAAGGAACTCATTTTGATCTATTAGAAAATAATCCACTCTATCAATCAATTTATGCCTCGCAGCAACAGGGAGAAAGGAGTAGATATGTTCAATAATCGAAATAAGAAGGAACAACAAAACGGTTGGCGAACAACCATTTGGAAAATATGGGGCTATATGCGCGTGTATAGGGTCCGTTTTATGATTACTTTGTTCACGGTTATCCTCTCTTCCATTTTAGCACTTATGGCCCCGTATTTTTTAGGTGTAGCCGTTGATGAATTAATTGTTAAAGCAGATGTGGAAAAGACGCTCTACTTTATAGGCCTTTTAGTCATCATTTACGTATTGCAGATGATAACTCTCGTTTTACAAAATAATTGGATGATCGATATATCTCAGAAAACAGTATTTCAAATGAGAAATGATTTGTTTTTCCACTTGCAAAATCTCCCACTTGCTTTTTTTCAAGAACGCCAGCAAGGTGAGTTAATGAGTCGAATGACGAATGATATTGAAAATGTTAGTAGAACACTCAATTCCGCTGTCCTACAAATTGCAACAAGCTCGTTGATGATTGTTGGGACAATTGGAATGATGTTATGGTTAAGTCCGTTAATGACCCTCGTAACGTTAATGATTGTTCCATTTTTATTTTTTGGCTTGCGATGGATTACGAAGCGAACAGGACGCTATTTTAAAGAACAGCAAAAACATTTAGGAGAGTTAAATGGTTTTGTAGAAGAATCCTTGTCAGGCCAACAATTAATCAAGATGTACAGTAAAGAAGAAGAGATGAAGGCAACCTTTCAAGAGAGAAATGAAGAGTACCGTCAAGCAGGCTTCTGGGCACAAACGTACACGGGCTTTATTCCAAAGCTGATGAACATGCTAAACAATGTAAGCTTCGCTGCCATAGTAGGAGTGGGAGGAATCTTAGCGATTAATGGGTATGTAACAATAGGAGTCATCGTTACATTCACAGCTTATGCTAGACAGTTCACACGTCCACTAAATGATCTAGCCAATCAATTAAATATGGTATTATCAGCTGTTGCTGGAGCAGAAAGAGTTTTTGCTATTATGGAAGAACCGATTGAAAATCGAGATGAGGAACATGCCAAAAAATATGCAACGTTACAAGGAAATGTAAAATTTGAAAATGTCACTTTTTCATATGAAGGCGATCAGTCAACCTTAAAGAATATTTCATTTGAAGTGAATGAAGGAGATACGATTGCGTTAGTCGGTCCGACAGGTGCAGGAAAATCAACAATATTAAATATTTTGGCTCGATTTTATGAACCTGAACATGGGCAGGTTTGGGTTGATGATATAGCGTTAACGAAAATAAAGCGAGCAAGCTTACGCGAACATTTAGGGCTTGTCCTTCAAGATTCTTTTTTATTTGAAACGACGATTATGGAAAATATTCGATACGGAAACCTTGGAGCCACTGATGAAGAAGTCATAATTGCAGCAAAAAGAGCGAATGCGCATGAATTTATCATGGCCTTCCAAGATGGGTATCACACGATTCTGTCAGAGAAAACGACTATTAGTTTTGGGCAGCGTCAGCTAATTGCGATAGCGAGAGCATTTTTAAAGGAACCAAGTCTCTTATTACTAGATGAAGCAACGAGTAGCATTGATACGATTACGGAATTGAAAATTAATGATGCGTTATCAACGTTAATGAACAATCGTACAACGTTTGTGATCGCTCATCGATTAAATACGATTTTAAACGCTGATAATATTCTCGTCTTAAATAATGGAGAAATCATCGAGCAAGGCAAGCATGAGGAACTATTAGAGAGAAATGGGTTCTATGCGAAATTATATTATCAGCAGCGCCTAACGGAGACAGGATAGGAGTGGGAAGTTGAGTATATCGTTTGAAGTAGTATCAGAAGACTCCCTTTATATAGCAAAAGAAATGGTCACATCGAATCATGAACATTGGGAGAATACCAGCGGGGAGCTAGCTGAGCCGTTATCTAATATAGGAAATGGAAAATCACTGTTCCTTAAATTAGATGAGACGTATATTGGCTTGGTCAAATATGTAAAAGATAATGAGAGCGTAATGGTCAAATTATTACTGATTCATCCAGACTACCAAGGGTATGGTTTTGGAACGCAAGCCTTTTTTGCATTGGAACAACGCTGGAAGAGTGAAGGAGTACAGAGCTTACGTGTTCAGGAACAAAAAAATCAGTCTCGGGTAAATAAGTTTTGGGAGCATGTTGGCTTTCGAATAGATGACATGATGAAAGATGAGCGTGTTTATGTAAAAAAGGATTTGTAGATGGAAAGTCTCTCGTTTTTGAGAGGCTTTTTTTGATTTCAAATTAATCAATTTATCGAGAAGCACATTTTTTCGACTTACATTAAGGGCTTGTCTACAAACTGAGTCTCTCATTATTGAAAGGCTTTTTGTAGTAGTGTGAGAAAACCATTGTATTGTCCAGTATTATGTGTGTTTGTCTAAGCAGAAACGCAGTATGTTTCATATAATAGTACTAACTCAACGAATGAATGATGGAGGTGTTTAAAATTGAATGGTTCAAAAAATGATGGATTCCAAGGTCAATCTAATGACGGAAGGGATAGATTTTCACAGTTGATGTTTGGTCCTCCAAGAAATGAAGGAAATACAAACATTCCAACGCAAGAAGGGAATGAGTCAAATAATTCATTAGATATTAATTCATTGGTAAACGGACATAACCCTGATCAAATTATGAATCAGTTGGTTGAAATCTACGATTCAATTCAAGAACTAAAGCCAATCGTGAGTGAATTTACACCAGTGGTTGATTACTTAAAGAAAAAACTAAAACTATAACTTATAATATTAATGAAATAAGAATTAATATGAATGTTGGGAGGAGATTATCGAATGGATCATCTCCTTTTATTCGTTTTTAATGGTTATATTCCTCTTCTTAAATTTGTCCTCAATAAAGGACGAATGCACAAACAGATTATTAGTACAAGAGTATACTAGTAGTAGAAATATGTTGACGGAGAGGAGGATACGCGTTTGCCATCATTTATCGGACAGGTTGTAATTGGTAACATATCTGGAGGGAATTTGCAAAATGGTGATATCATCTTTAATACACCTATATCAGTCACGAAAACGTCGAACGGATCTGGGTCAGTAAATACGGGACCATTTGTTATAACCATTAATACGTTGGATAATAATGCGCAGGTTTAACTTCCATATTCATTCTATTTTAAGGTAAGAAATATTAGATAACGTCTTTCACTTATTTAGCTGATGAAACATGAAGTCAAAGACAAGTACGAGGATGGAATGAAGAATGACTTGTGTACATGAATAGGTGAGCTTGACCTTTCTAATATACTAACACTCAACGGTTGTCGTTGAGTATAAGCCTAAACTAATTGAAAAATAGAAAAAGACGTCTGAATATCCGTCAGACGTCTTTTAGTACGTATTTGAGGCGATAAACCGTGTGACCACATTCACACGTGTTGAATAGTTCAACATGTTTATCGACTTACTCAAATGAGCTCATCGCTTTATTAATATAACATCATTGAACAACTTAATCAATAGTATTCTAACAAATTATCGTCAGAGTAAAAAAGAAGTGGTTTTATACGAGGTTAAACGATTTCTATGAGCAGTAAATAGTTTCAAATGAATAGAGTGAGTAGGTTCAGTAGCATCACTTCCTTTTCATTGATTTTATGTCAGGTCGTTTCAGTAGTTTATCAATGAGTATCTGGCTTTGTTTCAATTACTCAATCCACCCTCGATGGAAAACGATTTGAGTACTACCTATTGTTCATAGAACACGTGAGACGCAACCTCTTTACGAGAACGATATAAGTAGTTGCCATAGGAAGCTTAACGAAAAACAATTTACAATTAGGTCTATATTTTATAATCAGTCAATGAAGGGATTTTTTTAGGTAAAGAGAAAGTAATAGAAGGATTGTTATGTTCTGAACGTCATGTAGTATCGTTCTTCTATAATTAAGTTATGACTGAGGAGGGGAATGGATGAATGTGTTGATTACAGGTGGAAATAGAGGTTTAGGGTTAGAGTTAGTTAGGGAGTTCAATAAAAATGGTCATACAGTTTTTCCAGTTGTCAGAAGCAAAGAATCACTAGTGTTCCTTACTGAAGAATTTACTGTTAGATGTCATCCCATATTAGCAGATTTAAGTAAAGACGAAAGCATTGAAGAAATTAATTTTCAAATTAGCGCTTATGTTAATTGTATTGACCTCGTTATTAATAATGCCGGTATCCCAGGAAAAACATATGAAATAGAGAAAATAGATACAAAGGAGTTGATGGATCTCTATAATATTCATTGTTTAGGGGTGGTTAGGACTGTACAAGCAACAATAACGTACTTACGTAAAGCGACAAACCCACATATTATTAATTTATCTTCACGATTAGGATCCTTATCAAAGGTGTCGAGTGGTCAATTTGAAAAAGGTAAATTCTCATACTCTTATCGGATTGCAAAAGCAGCACAAAATATGTTGACGCTTTGTTTAGATCAAGAGTTAAGGGATATTCCTATTTCAGTGACAGCTATTCATCCAGGAAAGCTACAAACATCTTCAGGAGCCTATGATGCAGATATGAGTCCAGAAGATGCGGCTATTAGAATTTATAATTGGCTTTTAAAATCTAAACAAGATATATCGGGCAAGTTCATTGAACCATTAGTTGCTGAAATGAGCTGGTGAAGATTTACATTCCTTTGATATTTTTGCAGTAAAATCATTACTTTAACTAACTTTCCCTTTGGACAAAATATAAATGTTCTTCTACAATTTCAGGTATTAGCAAGGACATGACGAAATAGTGGAATGTCTTATTTCAGCCTATCAATAAACGACTAAAATATTGTGGAAGCACTGATACAATGAACTTTTTAAGTATTCATCCAACGTTATTACATAACGATAACAATCTCATCCTCGTTGTGTATAAATTGTAGCTTATTAGAATTCATGTAAGGACAAATAAAACAAGTAATTAATCGACTAGCACGGATTGAGGGTCATATACGATCTATAAAAGAAATGGCATAAAACGGGAGAGATTGTCCAGATATTTAACTCCAGATTACGGCTGTAAGAAAAGCTTTAGATAATACAGAAAAAGTATATTTTCTGATTATATGGAATGATTCTTAGTCGACGCTGACCATGAAGGAAATGAAGAAAAAGTTCTTGAAGATTTAAAAAAGGCATTAGAAAATTTCATCCGTTAGGAAGGGATCCTCTATGTTATCAGAAAACCTAGTTGAAAAGCGAACAACTAAGGAAAAAGTGTTGGCCATTTTGCTCTTAGCCATTCCAGCCATGATTGAAAATATTTTGCAAACCATTGTTGGATTTGTTGATACCCTTTTTGTTGCGAGGCTTGGGTTGCTAGAGGTAACGGCAGTGGGGATTGCAAATGCTGTTATTGCTGTTTATATGGCTCTCTTTATGGCTATTGGGGTCGGTGCTTCCTCCTTAATTGCTCAAAGTGTCGGAGCTGAAAATATAGAAAAGGCAAAAGCAGTTGCAAAGCAATCCACAGTGATTGCCATAATCGTTGGAATTTTCTTTGGATTAATTACTTTATTTTTTTCGGAATCATTACTTACTCTTATGGGAGCTGAACCTTCAGTAATAGAGCAAAGTGCCGTATACCTTCGAATCGTTGGAATTCCCTCTGTCTTCATTGCTCTGATGATTATTTTTGGAAGTATTTTACGTGCAGCTGGTAATACTAGAACACCAATGAACGTGGCTCTATGGATGAATATTCTTCACATTATCCTCGATTATGTGCTAATTTTCGGATTGGGAAGTTGGATGGGGTGGGGAATTGCAGGTGCCGCATGGGCGACAGTTATCGCAAGAGTTATAGGAACGCTTGCACTATATTATTACATTAAGAAATCCAAAGTATCATTTTCCCTTTTTACTTCATCGGATACACCATCCTTTTTTTCAATTATTATTAAACTATCTACACCTGCTGCCATTGAACGATTGATTATGCGTTTAGGCCAAGTTCTTTATTTTGGGCTAATTGTCGTTGTTGGAACAGAGACTTTTGCAGCCCATACAATTGCCGGTAATATTGAAACGTTTTCTTATATGCCAGGTTATGGCTTGGCAGTCGCTGCCACAACCTTAGTGGGGCAGTATATTGGTGCAGAACGAACGAAAGAGGCTTATCAATATGGGGTTTTGACTACAGGAATTGCAATAGTATTCATGACCTTCATTGGGGTTTTCATGTTTTTCTTTGCACCCTGGTTAGCTATGATTTTTACAAAAGATGTATCAGCTATCCAAATGGTCACCGTAGCCTTACGAATTGATGCTTTTGCTCAACCTGCTTTGGCAATTGGGCTTGTTATAACAGGTGCATTGCAGGCAGCAGGGGATACGAAGAGCCCTATGTATAGTACAGCCATTGGGATGTGGTTAATCAGAATCGTTGGAATCTATAGTTTAGGAATTTATTTTAAAATGGGGATTGCAGGAATATGGATTGCCATTGCTTTGGATATTGTGATTCGTGCCATCTTTTTATCTTGGAGGTATCACTATTTATTCCGTCGTTTAATTCATGAGGAGAATGTTAGCATGAATGAAGAAACAAAGTACATCGCTTCTAAATAAAGGAAGAGTTTTAATCCAAGTAAAAAATAGACTATTTTCTGTAAATTAATAAAGAGGAAAAGGGTGGTCTTTTCTAGAATAAGAAAAAAACCTGATAAGATTTCAACAGGTTTTTTACAGACTTTTTATAAACAATCAACCTATGTTTTGTAGATTTTTTAGTAATGGTCGTGAGAAGAATAGTTGGAATCCATTCGTATATTCTTTGATGACATCACCTCTAGGTAAATATACTGTTGTAACACTTTCTCCAATTTGAAGAATCCAACGTTTATTATTTTTGTCCGAACAACATGACGTATAGGGTCCTGCAGCGAACCTTATCCATTCATATAGTATTTCACTTTGAATTTTCCTACTATAATCACCTTTTTCTTTCGTAAGTAGAGATTCAGCTCTTTTCCCTTCTGAAGCTGCCATGTTGTATAATAGAAACAGAATTCAGAATAAATATTTTTTTATAACATAATACAATCTGAAAGGAATGGTAAAGAATGTTTAAAAAACACATTTCTAAAGGAGAAAATATGGTCTCAACAATGATCATTACCATTGCCATCCTTACTATTATTTTTACAAACTGGTATCCTGTGTTATATTTAATGGCTTTTTCGTTATTCATTTCTGTTTCATTGTTTCACTCTAGTAAGAAGGATATATTTTTCAATATAGTAGGACTAGTCCTTCTTATTGGATTCATCTATGGAATTGATATTTTTGTAAATGCATAATAGGGTATTCTCTTTCCCATTTTCTATAGACTGCACCTAATTCTAGAAATAAGTTAAAATGAGTGCGTTACCGAACAGGCGATGTTCCTTTTCAGCTAGTTAATTTTTTCTTTTAAAAGGCTTATTTCACTTCTACATTCCTTTTACTTAAACAAGTGTTTTACATTAGCTCCCTGAGAATTTGAATGAACAAGATTTAGTCGGACTTGTTTGTAAATAAAGATCAAACTCAATAAGGCAATAAATGCTATTAGTATGGGAGGAGAAAAGAATAGAAACGTCATTAAAACGACGACCATTAACCCTGTCAATATGTTTACAGTTTTTTGTTGAAATAATTTGATGGATGCTAGCATGCTCACCAATACATTGCTGATAAAAAATACATCGGCAATGGCAACAATTTGTGTGACATTTATCCAGTCCATTACCACAAAGGAAAAGATGAATAGATGACAGGCACTAAGTACAAGAATTCCTCCTAATGGAACATTGTGTTTCGTTACATATCTTAATTTTTTCGGGAGAACATTATCGTTAGCTAAAGATTGGATTAACCGAGCAGCTGCGCCGATAAATAATATGACGGAAGTTAAACATAATCCAGGAGCAATAATCCCAATAATTAATCCAGTTGTACTCCCAAACATCGGTGTCAAAATACTTGCTACCGTAGAAGATGATGCTTCGGATAAGTTCGGTATGTTTGACCATTGGATTGCGGCGGCCACTGTTAAACAAACAAGCGTAATAATGAGTGCACTGAATCCAATCGCTTTTGGAATCGTTTTTTTAGCATTTTTTACTTCACTACTATAATTACCAATTACTTCCCATCCTACAATCGTCCAAAAAAGCAATAACAAGCTAAATCCAAAGGAAGAAAGTTCAAAGCTAGTTGAGAAGAGTTTTTCCTTAGGATAAAGAACTAAAGATGTCGCTCCACCTGCAAATAAAAGGATTGCTGAGATTGAAGAAAGTAGAAACGCGATTTTCCCAATGAATGAGACTCTAAGCAATAGAATTAAGTAGGTAAGTACCATGAATATGAATGTCATAAGATGGGTTGCGAAAGGATGCTCCAATGGGAAAAACTGAGCTGCAGTAATTAAGACAGCGATTGGCCCAAAACAGACAGCTCCAATTAAAAAAAGAGAAGCCAATATTTTTAGGTGTTTTCCAAATGCTATTTCAACGGCTTTTGTTACGCCGGAACTCCCCGGAAACCGAATACTTAATTGACCAAATAAGAAGGCGAAATACAAATTGATGCCCATAATTGTCATCCAAGAAATAATGGCATAGTCCCCTGTTACATCATAAATAATTGGCGGAAGTAAAATGATTCCTGAACCTAATATTGGACCAACAATGAGTCCAATTAGCTGAAGAGTAGTTAATTTTTTTTCATTCATTCTGATCACCTCGTAAAAATACTAACATAGACATAAAAATCAATGTTAGCTATAATTTTTGATAACAACTATCGAAAAAGGTGATGATTCAAAGTGGATTTAGATTATTATCGAACGTTTATTGAAGTGGTTAAATGGAAAAATTACACGAAAGCAGCAGAGCAGTTAGGGTATGCTCAATCAAGTGTGACAACGCAAATGAAAAAAATCGAAACTTCTTTCGGAGTGAAAATCTTTGAAAGGGTAGGAAGAGGGATGAACCTGACCCATGCTGGAGAGCAGCTTTATCAATATGCACTGAAGATTATTTATTTAGAGGATGAAGCGCGGGAAAGATTAACCTCTACTAAAGAACTAAAAGGTACTTTATCAATTGGTACAGTTGAATCATTAGCTACGTTTGAACTTGTTCACTACTTTCAAACATTCCGTGAAAAACACCCGCAAATAAAATTTCTAATCCAATCCCATTTATGTAGTGAATTGTATCAAGGAGTATTAAATGGTACATATGATCTGGCCATCGTAATGGATCGTCACTACCACCACGAAGATTTAAAAAAATACGATTTGCGAAAGGTAGAGATGGTCTTAATTGGAGCGAAGGATCACCCTCTTTCCTTTTTAGATCATGTTACCGTAAAAGATTTAAAGGATGAAACAATGATTTTTACTGAGAAAGGGTGTTCGTACCGTTTGATGCTTGAGGAGGCATTTAAGCGTGAAGGAGTCATTTGTGATTCATCATTGGAATTTAATGGAATTGAAGCAATTAAAAGATGTGTTGCATCGAGGCTTGGCCTCTCATTATTGCCGGAAATAACTGTGAAAGAAGAGCTAGAAAAAGGAACCTTATCACTAATCCCTTTAGATGAACCAAATATTGAGGTGTATGCACAGCTTGTTGTTCACAAGAAAAAGTGGATGTCCCCAGCTATGAACGAATTTATCGATTTATTAAATGTGGATTTTTTGGCGAAGCCGAATTAACAGTTTGTATAGGCAATATTTTCTTGAAATATCAACAAAATTAAGTCTTTTTACTACTCTCTGCACCTCCTTTAAAATTCGTTAACGAAAGTGCGGAGCCGATTAGGCTGCGCTCTTCTTCAAATTGATGCAAAGATGTGGTACTACTTTGCTTGGTTCCTGTATGTTAATGAAGGAAGCAACGAAAGTACAAAATAAAATTTTATAGTGTTCTTGCTTACATCATTTGTATTTTAAGTAAAGGAACTAAAGTAGTTTGCTTCTAACGAAATAACTCTTTTAGCTACTGAGATGACGTTATATTTAAGATGGAACGAGCCAGTTTATTCTCTCCTAATGCTTGCACTTCTAAATGGTCGTGTAATAGTTTAGGAATTTTCCATGTTAAAGAGAAATGGTTGTCATTGTCATCCTTTATGTCGTACCCGATAAGTTTTCTTTCCTCCCACGTTTGAGTCCCTGTTGGGATTAACCAAAACAATACTGTTTCTGTGTTCAAAGCTTCCACATTAATGGTTATTTCTTCTGTCCCCGCAGGAACTGTTACCCAATTATCCTGTTCGGGAATACTTGTATAAAGCTTCATTATTTTCGGTGATGGAGGAACATGTTCTTCTTTTGCGTTAACAGGTACAGTGAACAATAGGCTTATTGCCAAAAGTGTTTTTAATATCATATAAACCACCTCAATAATAGTGTTCTCATAGGTGGTGGATATTATGAAGTTCTTTGGGGCTTAACAAAGAGAGTAGGCTGCTCTAATTATTAAAATAGAAAATTATCACGAAGGTTTAAGAGAGCCTTTTTATAAAAATCAATAACGCTCACTCGATAGAATGTTTCCACATGTAACATACCTTTTTAGCTTTTAGAAGGATTTTATGATTTTATGAAGAATATTTTAACAGTAAAAGGTATATCTGCTTTGGAAAATCCTCGTTATAAGGCATATTTATATTTGGAACACTGTAATAGACCGTTATATTCAACCAAATCTACATTCGCATTTCCTATCTCCGTATGACTCCTATACAAAAAGTTATTGTTTTCCTGCCATGTTTTTTTACAGTAATCATAAGAATATTCTAAGTGAAAAAGGTTTAGGATAAGCTGAATCTACCATACTAGAGAATCAGCATACTTTTAAAAGCTAAAGAATCGACACTCAAATGTATTGATGGATGTAGATGAGAGGATGCTTGACCATGACATTTGGGCGTAAAATCATAATTAAGAGAGTGGTTAGAAATGTTGAAGAATGCCTATAGACAAAGGGGTTCTTTTTTATTATTAACTGAATTTCGTAACAAAATTTCTAATAAGGGTTTCTAAAGATTTGCTACAACAAATGATTTGAAAAAGACATACAATGTGAGAGGAAAGATGTACGTTTTTATTTGAACAGATGAGTGAAAAAGGTCACATGTTTTTTTCGGTAAAACGGTGCTAATGGACTGATTCAATAAATTGTTAATATTATGCTTTTTTTCGTAATACACTATTTCAAATGAATAGGTTTGAGGTGATAAGAATTGAAGTATAAAGTGAATGGCCCGACAGGAAGCATGATATCTGGGAATTGGAAGGAATATAGTGAAGACCCTTTAGGTTTCTTAGACCATATCCGATTAAATTATAAGGATGTGGCGAGAGTAAGGTTTTTTCAATATCCATTTTATATTTTAATGGATCCTACCTTAATATATGAAGCTCTTGTAAAGAAGAACAATTCTTTTCAAAATGGGAAAAATTTCATGGAACTAGAACCATTTGCTGATGAAGGGTTATTGTCAAATGAACAATACCCTTATAGTGAAATAGAGGACTGGACGAATTCATCGCTTATTGAACATTACGTAAATCAACTTGATCCTAAAATGAAGAGGATTATTGATGTTCATCTCACCAATTGGGAACAGACATCCGAGAGAGTGTTGACAGAGGACATGATGAATCTTACTTTAGATATCATTTCTAATAAGATGTTTAGTCTATCAACCTATGAGATTCAGAAAACGAAAGGAAATGAAATGGATACAACTTTAGGGCTTGCAACGAAGCGAATCCGGACGCTATTCGGGCTTCCTCATTCTCGAAAGTTGAGTGAATACCACCATATTGAGGCGACTGTATCAAAATTTGAGAAGGTCGTCTATACAATTATAACGTATCGACGGCAAAATCCAGATATTGTTTACCACGATATTCTTGCGAAATTGATGAATGGATATAAGGATGAAGAGGATCATTATGTTGTAAATAAACAATTAAGAGAGGAAGTCATTACTCAATTCTTTAGGGGTCATGTAATGATGGCTAATGCTATTGTATGGACCTTGTATAACATCTGTAAGTATCCAGCTGTGAAGCAAGAAGTGTTGGACGAGATTGATAAGTTTAGTGAAAATGGTCGACTTTCCATAAAGACCGTGGAAAATCTCACGTATTTAAAGGCAGTATTTCAAGAGTCTATTAGACTTAATCCACCCCTTTATTTATTTAATAGAAAAGCGATAAATGATGTTGAAATTGGTCCAATTCAGATTCAAAAAGGAGAAGGAATTCTTCTCTCTTCCTATATTACACATAAGTTAGATGCTTATTACAAGAGCCCTCTTTCCTTTTATCCTCAGCGGTTTTTAAATCACTCTACCGACAGTTTGCCTAAGTTTTCCTTTTTCCCATTTGGTTTAACAAAAAATATGTATAGTAACAATCAACTTTTCATGCTTGAATCGATGCTTATCATCGGAAATATAGTATCAAGGTTTGATCTTCAATGGGTCAGAGATGTAGGTCAAGAACCACATATTTCGCTAAGACCAAACCGAAATATGGAGATGAAAATAATCAAAAGATAAACAATAGGGCATGGTAAATCAGCCCTTGATACGAATATATAGTTGTTATCAAAAAAAGGTGGTAATGAAATTTCTTTAGGGCACTTCAGAAGTCTAAAGGAGTTGAATTCTTGTATCCAAGTAAAAGTCGATATCTTATGTACAAAATGACGGCATAACATCACCACTCCAAGGCAGTCCATATAATAACTGCTCTTTAGCAATGCAGGCCAGATTTTTGACGACCAATTTTTTGATGGTTGTAGCGGGAATTAGGCTTTACAACCTCATTCGTATTCCGTTCTTGATAAAGATTAAAGGAGTTAGAGTTAAATTAAGGTTTATAGCAAATGGGTAGTGCATTTTAGGGATGCGGAGAAGCTTATTGCCTTAACATAAAGAGTGATGTTTGGCATATGAGAAAAGTGGTCGGTAGGAGTGAATAATGGTTTGAACTCCATATTGTGAAGGCTCATTCTATATGAGTCTGCTCTTGCTGAGCACTTTCCTTCATAGTCTTACCTTTGTTTTATAGAAAGTTTTGATATTCTACAAGTATTCTAGTTAGTCTAACGACAATAGCGAGAATATTGAGTATAATGATTGATAGTTGATTTTTTGAGGAAGGTGGTCGTTTAGTGAAACGGACTTATATACAAGAATGGGAGAAATTCCGTTCATTTTATCAATGGCATTTTATTATTGGGTTTTCTTTATTATTCATTTCATCATTTGGATCCTTTTTTTTAATTGGTCAGTTTCCATTTGATGTAAACGCTTTTTTTGAGCAATTACAAAATAAATTTGCAGACATTGCTTCTCATGATTCAAATATGATGATTATGTGGGAAATATTTATTAATAATATACGAGCTAGTCTTATTATCATGTTAATCGGGTTAATCCCGCTTGTATTTTTACCACATTTTATGATTGTCACAAACGGTTTGGTGATCGGAATTGTGATGAATTTTATTCAGGAGAGTGGTAATTCAATTGTTCCTATGATTTTTTTAGGACTATTGCCTCATGGGATTACAGAATTAATAGCGGTCGTGTTAGCTGCTTCTTTAGGATCATTCCTAAGCTTAAACATCTGGAAAATATGGTTAGATAATGAAAAAGCTGTTTCGTTTAAGGAATCAATCGTCATGAGTGTGAAGACATTTGTGATCGTCATCTTTCCTTTAATCCTTATTTCTGCGTTTATCGAATCTTTTATTACATCGTTCCTGCTTGAAACATTCGCTTCATAATTTATCTACATTCTAGCATTCTGTTGTAATATACAATAGTTGACACAAACTAGGAGAAACCTTGCAACAGATGTCATTTTGTGTTCAAAAATGTAGGATAGTGCGCTTGCCCGGAAAATAATCAGAAATAAATTGATTATTACAAATATTCTTTTAATTTATTATACTTTGAATGATATTTGAACGATAGGAGAAAGATAAGACTCTAGACCGATGATTTTATTCTTTATTTCAATTTAATATAGTATAAAGTAATTTGAGAAGGAGAAGGTAGTATGGCTAAGCGTATATCTTTCGTCATAATCGCTCTATTGGTGTTGTTTACTTCATCCTTCGGGCAAGTACTGGCAAAAAATAATGTGAAAAGCATTAATGAAAAGTTTGGATTGCCAATCGTTGTTTACGGAGGTTCTTTAACAGATGATCAAAAGCAAGAAGTTAAAAATCATTTAGACGTATCAGAAGAAGAGCAAGTTGAAGAGGTGACTGTAACAGGAGCAGATCTAGTAAAGTACATTCAAGGTGAAGATCGAAATGCCATAATGTATTCCTCCGCTAAAATCACCCGTCAAGAAGAGAGTAAAGGTTTGATAGTAAAGCTAGTGACCCCCGAAAATATTACGGAAGTAACGGAATCCATGTATTCAAATGCATTGATTACCGCTGGAGTAGAAGGGGCAACTGTTGAAGTTGCATCACCACTACCTGTTACCGGGCATTCTGCACTCACGGGAATTTACAAAGCCTATGATGTTAGTGGTGAAGAACTTGATAAAGAAAGAATGGAAGTCGCCAATGAAGAGTTAACAATCGCTTCAGAAATTGCGGAAAATGCTGATATTGATCCTGAAAAGGTGAGCGAACTACTAACTGAAATAAAAAAAGAGATTTCAGAACAAAACCCTGTAACGAGAGAAGAAGTTCAACAAATTGTCGAAGACAAACTGAAACAATTAAAGATTGAATTAAGTGAAGAAGATCGCCAACTTTTAATCGATTTATTTGAGAAAATCCGCTCATTAAACATTAATTTTGATAATGTGAGACAACAACTTGAAGATTTACAAGATACGATAAGTACAAAAATAGATGAAATAATCGAAAATGAAGGGTTTTGGCAAAAGGTGAAAAACTTCTTCCAAAGCATCATTGACTTTTTCAAAGGTTTATTTAAGTAACATGTGGCTAGTTGTACAAATGTGCAACTAGCTTTTTTCATGCTTAAAACGAGACCATCGTCATGTATTCACTCATCGTTTATACTATAAATCCAATTGACATGATAAAAACCACAATTATGAGGTTTTTACTTTGGTTAATTTTCTATTGTTGATAGAGGTGATGGCTCTTGTTTTCAATCCGTAGGGCCCTCATTTGTTTCACTGAATTTTCGCCAATACTTACCGGTATTCTTATCAATTAATAGGATATGACTTTCGTTTGGAGCTAGCAATCTCATATCTATCATCTTCATTACTTTATTGTGAAATGAACCAACTACCTATCAGAATGCATACACCCAAAAATAATATGGAGAAAGATTAAAAATGTTTACTCATGATTTTAATCCTCATACAAAAATAAACTCTTTGACCCGAATACCGGATTTTTCTAGTCATTATATTATGGAAATGGGAGGAATATCCTTGTTGAGTGGGAAATGTAAAGGGAACAGCCTTTCATAAAGAGAATGTGAGAAAATAGGATATAAACGAAGTATCGAAAAGACAAACCTTGATATGTCAAAAAGGACAAAGACTAATACCATTAAAATAATCACGGTTGCTTTCTAAAGATTCATTAGTTTTGTAAAGATTTTTTCTTTTGACGAAATCAAAAAAGGGGAGTATAGTACATAGAGTAATTATTTAGTGAATCGAAATAATAAGGAGTTTGATCGACATATATGAGTAAAGTTGTTATGAAGGAAGGGTCTTTAGCGCATGAGAATCGAATCGTTTTATTGTGGAGCTTAACGGTCTGGCTCGTTGTTATGAACACGACCATGTTTAACGTAGCATTGCCATCTGTCCTCCAAGATTTATCACTCGCATCATCCACGGCTTCTTGGGTTGTGTCTGGTTACTCAATTGTTTTTGCCATCGCTACTTTAACGTATAGTCGATTATCTGATTTTATGCCAATATCTCGACTGCTGTTCATCGGTCTAGTGTTACTCGGGATTGCATCCATTATAGGTTGGATTGCTAATTCTTTTATAGAATTGTTATTGGCAAGGTTGCTACAAGCTGCAGGTGCGGGAGCAGTACCAGGGTTAGCGATGGTATTAGCTGGAAGATATATCCCTGCATCTAGACGTGGAAAAGCAATGTCATTTATATCTTCTGCAGCGTCACTCGGTTTTGGGCTTGGCCCTGTTATTGGTGGAGCAATTACACAAGCATTCGGCTGGAATTATTTATTTATTGTCACAAGCTTTGTTGTGTTATTACTCCCTGTTTTCTATAAGCTATTGCCGAAAGAATCCTCACAAAAGGTGAAATTTGATTACATCGGTGCTATTCTTACAGCGCTGTTTGTAACTTGTTTTTTATTGTTTTTATCGACACTAGCCATTTATTATCTTGTAGTAAGTGTAGTAAGTTTAGTGATTTTGTGGAAGCATATTCATAAATTATCAATCCCGTTTATACAACCTAGTATTTTAAAGAAACGTCCTTACGTTAAATTACTATTAATCGGGTTTATCGCATTTGTTACCCATTTTTCTACCTTGTTTATCATGCCATTAATGCTTGCTAATGTTTTTAACAAAGAGGCAGCAGTAATCGGGCTTATGATATTTCCAGGTGCGATGCTTTCTGCTGTTGCAGCTCAATTCATTGGGAGATTGATCGACCACTTTGGGAATAAACCAATTATTATAGTTGGACAATCTTTATTAATTTTATCCACTAGTTTATTTGCTCTATTCTCTAGTCTTTCACCCTATTGGATTATGTTTGCCTACCTATTTATGAGCACAGGTTTTTCTGCCTTAACATCTAGTATTGCAAATGAGGCAACACGAATTTTACCAAGTGATGAAATAGGAACGGGAATGGGAATGTACCAACTAGTCCAATTCTTTGGTGGTGCTTTAGGAGTAGCATTATCTGGCATGTTAATTGTTTGGCAATCAAGTCTTTCAAACGAGTTGATTTACCGCAATATTTTCATAGGAATCATTGGTATATTGCTAGTCTCTGTAGTTCTATTTATCAGTTACCAGAAAAATTCGAGAGTAGCTTTGGAGCAGCAGCAAGCGTCTTGAATTTAAATTAAAATAGATTGCACGTAAAAATCTAAAAGAAAGATGATTTGTGAGTTTTGACGATGTTTTTGATTTGAAATAAAGTTGCATTGTTTTTCCCCTAGACATGGGCGTCTAAGGGGATTTTTTATAGGGAAAAAAAAGAAGATCTGAATTGAAAACTCGCTTAAGAACTGTTAAGAGATAATAAGTTTTTCCGTTAAAGGACCAGATTGTTGAAAAGTTGAATTGGAGATAAATTAGAAAATTAACTAGTTTATAATAGAAGAAACAAATGGTTGCTAAAATATTTCATTTTGACCAGGTATATCTTTTGTATAAAATGAACGATATGAGGTAGTAGTAAGGTAGTGGCCATTTACATATGATGAAGACTGCGCAATCGCAGGAATTTGAAGTGTTCTAAGGATACGGGTACGTTGGAAACTACCCTTCATGGTCTACAGCAAAGAAATGATATTGGAAAAACAGAGATCATTTTTAGAATCAGGAGATTTTTCTTCAGATAATATAAAATTAAAAGAGAAGTAGAATGCTCATTGGAGCGGAAGGAGATTAGTATTATGAATTATAAACGAATTTTTAGCGACGGTTTTATTGAAAATGGTAGAAAAGATGTGATAATGTGGGAAGCTCAACCCATTTCTAATTGTCAAGAAATTAAAATTACTTTCATTGAAATAACACTTCATACAGACAAGGGGTTTGGTTGAGAACAGATGAGGGAATTGAAATAGAAGGACAAATGTGTCCTTCATTGGTTTTATGGGAAGATACTGCTCCAAAAGAAGTTATGATAAAGTGTTTTACTGACAATGGAGTGCTAAGTTTTTATAATATATGGGATAAAGGGACAGGAAGACAATCCCAGTTACATACATCAGGTATGCTAATTAGCGAAAGTGACAACCGATTAATTTATCATTGCAATGATATTGGCTTTGATACTAATTTTGATAAATTAGTTTTCTCAATAGAGAAACTATAAAATCCTTGAATACAAGAAACATGATGGGTGCTATTTTAAAAAGGTTCGTCTATGATGAAAGCAATAAACTCTAACATTGAAAATTGATAGAAGCTAGGGACATACGAATCGATGGAGGTAGTTTTGTGAAATATTTTGTTCTAACAGAAGACGAATTAGATTATGGAGAGGAAACCATATATGTTTTTGAACACACAAAAAGAGATAGTCCTTATAGATCTTACAAAGATATTCAAACATTAGAAGAATTTGCAGCTAAATGCCAATTTATAGAACTGAAAAATAGACATATATATTGGTATAAAGGGAGAGGTATTGAGGATTTACCTGTTGATGAATTAGAGAAGAAATTTAAGGATGCCAAAAAAAGATTTTGTTGAACTTAAGTCTGAATTCTCAGAATTAATAAAACCCTTTGTATTTCCAGAGAAGGTTTTAAAATGTTCGCATGTATATGAACCTGAGTGGAATGAATTTTTAGTTGTTATGGAAGATAAAGATAAATATTTTGGAATACATTATTTTACATCAGCATAATCGTCAACATTCATTAGTATAAAAAACATATGCAGTTCTCAATATATCCAGGGTAACGCAATTCGATTTATGACAAGGACCAAATAAAAGTTGTTTCACACGTTCTTTGTGAGCAACTATTTTACTTTGTTCGAGGTATCTGAACCAATATAAATAGTTATCAAGGTATTATTTATAAATAATTTTTTATGAAATGAATGGGTGGTTAAATAGAGTCATCCATTCTTTAGTAATAAACTCCCGCGAAACCTAGTCTTCCATACAAATTAGAAGAAGGAAAACAAAGGAGCAAGAATTGGTTCAGTAATTATGAGTAAATTGTGAAGAGCGTTAATAAAGTTAGCTTGAATTCAAGTCTTCTGCCAAAGGGTGCGATGATCTAACATCGTGCTTTTATTGTGTTTTAAAAAAGTTGTTGTAAGATTTAATAAGTTTTGAAATAATTGGTATTAAACTATAGGGCAGGTTTGCTTAAACAACGATAAATGGTTATCAGTAGCAATGGAGGTGTATTTATATTGAAAACTTATACTATTTTGTTCATTATTGTAGCTCTAATGCATACGATTACTCTTGTGAATATTTCTATACTTAATGGTGAATGGAATGGAATTGTTATAGCACTATCAACTATATTGTTTGTGATTGCGGTATTTCTTTTTTCAACGGAATTTAGAGCTAACAAACATCGAAGCTCTTAATAAAAAACAGGAAAATTATCTGAGATAATGGCTATACCAGACCTGGATCTTTCATCTAAATTTTATTTTGACAGAGCTGCAACAAGATTGGCGGTATGCTTATTTAGAGCAGGAGGAGTGTTTTTAGAAAAACAGCTTTTCAGTCATAAAATATCACTATCCTCGATTTGCATTTGGGCTTTTAAGGATCTTAAGTTTACGGTTAATGAAACTAGAAAATTAATTTGTTTGAAATTCAAAAACATATAACGATTGCACCATCATATACTCCAGTCGAGTTTAAAATTACTATCATATTCAAGAATAGTGCGCTAATCTGCAATTAAGATTAGCGTCATTTTTACTTTTGGACTATTATCTTGAAAGTTTGAAATCGAGATATTTGACAAGATTATCTAGTATATAATAGAACAAAGGGTGGCTATTAATATTTCATTCTAACTAGATATACCTTATGTATAAAGTGAATGATGGAGGTAGCGTCCATTTACATACGATGAAGACAACGCAATCGGAGGAACTTGATAGCGTTGGGTAGTGTTCTAAGGGTAAGGATTGAGCAGTTATCATATAAAAAGAACTAACATAAAATAGGAAAAGATTTTATCAATCAAACTAAAATCCTGAGAGATATTTAAAGAGGCAAAAGAACATGCAAGAAAAAAACTTATTGCGCGATATGAGTATGAATTAATAAAAAGAGAAGTACCAGGGCAGCGATTAGATATTTTAGAGCAAAGAATGATAAATAACTATGGTGGACATAAAAAAATGGAGGGTTATTAGAAAAAAACGAAATTAAATAAGTCCTAAATACTGGGATTGCGATAATATTAAATAAAGGGGGAATAGTAAATGGATAAAAAAAGCATAATGTCAAAGTAGGCGATGTCTTTTATATCAAAATAAATGGTGAATATAAGTATAGTTATGGACAAGTTATAGGTTTAGGAGAAACTTCAGAGTGTATTATTATTTTTGATATAACATCAAATAGACATCCTGAAATCAATAATATCATAAAAAATCCTATTTTTATTTTAGCACAAACGGTTACTGTGAAAATTGAAGATAATGAATGGGGTTATTTAGGAAGTATAGGTATACCAGACAATTTAATACTCCCTGAATGCAGTGATACCTTGCATGGAAAAGTAATATTAAACTACAAGGGAGAAATTTTAAGGAAGGCTACAAATGATGAAATAGAAACTTTAACAACATTGAAATCAATCTCTCCAGCGGTTGTAGAAGACGCAGTAAATTCTAAATATGGAAAAGTAGAGTAGTACCCTTATTTAGATAATTTACTATTTAAAAGTAGTTATTTTAAAATAGACTGACAATATTAGTTATACCAATCCATCTTATTTTTTGTTGAAAAAGAACAGGGAGAGGGACGAATAACCCCACTTGTTCATAATAGAATGGAGATAACACTTATAATCCCTACATGATGTTTTTATCAAATTAAAGCGTACGTACAATTTTAAATGCCAATTTGATAGTTTAGTAAAAGATTCTATAACCTGTTTATGTCAATTAATGAAGGAGAGAGGCATATGAGTCATTATGTTTTATATCTTGTTTTAGGGATTATTTTTTTTGTTTCAGGTTGCGTTATTGTATATAATGGCTACCAACCTAAAGTTGGTCCAATAGGAAACGGTCCAAATTATAAGCTTATTTGGTTTCAATTTTTTATACTAGCAATATACTCAATTACAGCATTTATCAAATCTTTTTTGCTATTTAAATTAGAAAAGAAAAATTCAAAAGACGACGAATAATAGATATTATGATTACGCCCTCTAGTGCTTCCCAAAAAAGATTGCGAAGTATGAAGAAAAGATTGAGAATACGCAACTGTTGATTTGAAATAAAGTGGTACCGTTAAAAAAAAGTAATATCGTTTTTCCCCTTTGGATATGTCATCTAAAGGGATTTTTCTCGAAAAGGAAAATGAGTTTAGAACTAAAAGGTAAAAGAACTGTTAATTGACAATGGATTATTCCAGAAAAGGGTGCGATGATCTAACATCGTACTTTTATTATGTTCGTGAAGGTTGTTTTTAGGTTTGAGAGGTGTTGAAATAATTGGTGTTATGTTAAAGGAGAGTAGAGTAAAAAAGAAGCAGGGGGAAGTAATTTGTATTCAGTATATGATATTGTTGCATGCGGTTCCTTATTTTTATTATTGTAGATTTTATCATATATCCGTCATAATCCCGACTTAGATTCTAGTTGCGGATTATTTGACGCTTACGTTTTGTATAGATAGATAACCTAGTGAGATTGTTCACTATACTTAAAATTTTTTATTATCATTCAGATTAGCGTTAGTGGCGAATAAAAAACCTAGCGAAATGGTTATTCCACTAGATCTATTTTTAAAGCCTTAAGTTTTTGGTCCTTTTGATGTAATTCTTCCACCCAAACTTTTACTATGTTTCCTTTTACAAGAGAACCACTATCTTTAATCACAGTATTTTTATCAATATAGATTTTATATACATTGTAATCGGCTTCTGGATCTACTTCTACTGGTCCAATCATTATATATTCTTTAGTTACAAAAAAAATTTTCCCGATATAATCTGGTTTTAACACAAAATACCAGGTAGAAAGAGCAGAAGCCACAAAAAAGATAGAGACTAAAAAAACTAACAACTTACGATTCATATAACTTCACCCCTTTACTTGGACCTATGTTATTCTTGATTCATAAGTGATAGCACCTTTTTAAGTCCACCACTAACCACTTTTGTCTGTAGGTTGATACTCACATTTTCAACCGTTAACTTCAAAGAATTATCTTGTAGTTGAGTCTTTTCAACTTTATTCTCTTTAAAAGTGCTTTTAGTTCCTTTTTATCTGATGAAGTAATTTCATAAGTCCCTTGATTTCCACCAATAGGTCTGTACTTACCTGCTCTTGGATCATTCTCTTCTGTTGGAATTTTTTCAAGGAAAAGTAGTTACAGATTATCTTCTTTAATTCCCTCAATATGCTCCTATTTACGATAGATCCTTCAGAGTTTGTACGATCATAGTTAATAACGTCTAACTTATTTTCTTTTTCGTAATCCTTCAAGGTGTAGACAGTAAAGAAGCTCGTTCTGATTGTATCGTAGCTACCCTAAGAGATGCATGGGATGAATATGGTTTATTCAGCTTCCAGATAGGTGATACAGACCCTATTAAATCGATTGGAATGGACAAAACCAATAATGAACATGAACTTCGAGATTATTTAGAAGAAAATATTGATGCGCCAGATTTGGTCTATTATAATATTGAGGTTTTTAAAAAAAGTATACAAGAGTTGGAAATAGAACGAACTTTGAAGCAACTTGAAAGAATTGTATATGATTATATTATAGAAAATAATTACACAGGTGTCGAAGTTCATTATCCTTCCATTAAACCAGAACCAATGATTAAGATAACGATTCCTGAGAATAGTGAACTCTCTACTGAAGGTTTAAAATATGAGTTAGTAAACTTATTGGCTTCCAAGAATCCTGTACTCAGTGTGAAAGATATTCCTTATGAAATTCAAGTAAGTAACTCTTAAATTATCTGGCAGCAAGAAATACTGACTTATCTTTTGCTATATAGAGGGAGTGAAAAATTCATGAAGGTCTCAGAATCTCTTATTCAACAAGCGAGGGGATTCATTGATGCCAAATTAAAAACTGTCTCAAATTCAAGTCTTCAGCAAAAGGGCGTTAGATGAAAATAGTATTTTTAATAAATACTAGTATTGTTTATTCTTTGCATTATGTTTAAAATTTTGATAACGAAAATATGAACTAAATCCATGTCGTTTAGAAGAAAGGTAATGATTGGAGAATAAATGAAGGCAAAATTTATTACTACATTTATATCTTATAATGGTAAGAAATTACAGATTTTAAAGCCTGTGATAAAATTTGAAAATACCTATGTAATAGAAACAGCGCCTAAAGTATTTATTATTTTTGGTAATGAAGAAGAATTGAAGTTATTGGCAAACCTTTTCAATTTGGTGAGTTGTCAAAAGGATGTATTAATTTACTTGCCTGTCAAAAAAAAATCAATCCCAACATATTTGAAAAACTGGTCAAACTATGTTAAACAACGAGATTTGGTCATCCTACATCACTCTACACAATTTAAGACAAAGAATTGGAAGCAATTAAGAGAAAAAATTAGAAAGAGCCATAAGGTGATTTCACTTGATTTACGTTTACCAACTTGGGATAAGAACCAGTTACGTAAAGACTTTGAAAGGATAAATTATAAAGAAAATAAGGAATTTTTGGATTTAAAAATTTATGCAGAAACTTTGTTTATGATGAGTAGTAGTAGAATTTACTATCTAATCGCCTACGATACAGAACATGTCTCCATAAACGGAAAGATGTTGTTTGAAAAATATCCAGGCTTCCATGAGCATGAACATTTAAATAATTATTTAAGGGATCCATACCTCTCAAATAAAGGAAATGGATTTGCTTTAACTGTAGATTTTTATGATAAGGATTTATGGGGAGAGTAAGCCAATTAGATTATATCCATAGTACTAACCTTGATCAAAAATGAGCGATTGTGGAGCACTAAAGGTAGAAAATGATGCAACTTCTTTATACAAATCCTCATTACATCTTCAGGAGAAGAATGCATTTTGATTAATCTACTGTCAAAATACATTCTTTTTATTAGCAATAATATTTAGGTTTGTGAGATGTTTTGATCAAACTTTATTCTAAGGCAACAAATGAATCATTTTTTTATGTTGAACAAAAATTATATTTTGTTAGTTGACCCGTGTAAAAATTCTCACTATAATCATTAACGAGAACAAGCATTCGGTACGTTGCGAATGAATAATAAATCGATTTTCTCAGTATTATCGAAACAACTCTATCAAGTTAACGTGATCATAAAGCAAGGGTACTATTTATCTAGCTTTAACTGTTTCTGATGTATTGTTAAACACGGAGGGGTATGAATCATCAACGCCTGTTAAAAAAAGAGAAGTGCATGAAATTAAATCGGGAATATTTTAAGCGTTTGTAGTTGACCGGATGGTATTATTCTTTATTAACTATCGTCAAAAAAAGAATTGTAAATATAGAAAGCTGTACCGAAATAAATATAGGAGGGGAAAAAAATGGACAATCAACAAAAGATCGAAGCTATTCAAGAAATTTTATATAATACGGATATTAGTAATTTGGAAAAATATGAACGAATCGAGAAAATTTTAATCAAAAGAAAGAACTAAGAAATGACAACTCCAACTTTAATAATGGTGTCCACAACGTTCGGTCTAACGAAAAAAAATACAAATTGGGCAATATCTCGTCATTGCTTCTAAAAAATTTGGTGTTTAATAGAGAGAAAGTGTGTTTTCTTCCTTTGGAAAAATTTGAATGAGGCCATGATTCAATTGACAAGTGAACAGGTTATCATAAAAATGAAATATTTTATATTTATTGAATGAAACCAATTAAAGTATGTAGCCAAAGTCAATGAACATGTTATAAAATACTTAATTGTATGTAACGATTATTGAAGTAAAATACAGATCATCAAGAAGGTGTAATCATCCATGATATATTTTAAATTTTCTATCTATCAATTCCTACTATTTTCTATTTTATTCATTCTAAATTCGACATTTGATTACTATGTAAGCAAACCGTTTACACGTGTTGACCTAATCGCAATTGGTATAAGTATTCCGGTACTATTTTTCATATATACTATTTTGGATCATGTGTATAAGGAGTTTACGGATATAAGGTTTAGAAATAAACTATTCTTTTCAGTGCCGATTTTCCTACTATCCGTTCTTTTTGTTGGATACATGAGTTATCTTTTTATGGAATTGTAAGTATTAAGTGAAATTGCGATTTTTTTCGTGTTGGATCAATCATAAGTATTGGGAATTTTATGCATTATTATTATAATAAGGGAGAGCTATCTCTTCTTTATGTTGCTGTGGGGATACCATCGTTCCTCAGTGCAATAATGTGTATACTTATTGCTAGATACATTGGAAAGACTAGTAAGTAAATGATTAATTTAATGCTCAATACATGTTTAGTAGGTGGAATGTTTATCACTGTTAACTAGGTGGTAACAACCATCACAGCCATGTATCAGCAAAGGCTAAATTTGTATTTTTTATGGGAGAAGGGGACTGTACCCCTTTTTTTATTAGGTCTTATTTCAACAATTTGGACCGGCTACATTTAGTTAGACAGAAATTTTAAGGTCAAGTAGAATGAACTTACTATATGATTGATGAGGAGAATCTACATGACAAAAAGGTCACGCCGTACGTTTACCCAAGAATTCAAGGAACAAATTGTGCAACTCTACAATAATGGAAAGCCAAGGAAAGAAATTATTCGAGAATACGACTTAACTCCTTCTTCTCTTGATAAATGGATTAATCAATATAAAAATTCAGGAACATTCAAAGAGAAGGAGAACCTAACTCCT